>CAOJHI010000327.1 GCA_948436005.1 uncultured Lachnospiraceae bacterium | reverse complement strand
ACAGCAAAGAAAACAGCAAAGAAAACAGCAAAGAAAACAGCAAAGAAAACAGCAATGAGATAAACGGCAAAATTATAGACATTTTACAGGCCGAACCAGAATTATCTATTGAAAAGATTGCGAAAAGACTGCAAGTGACAAACGGGACAGCAAGATATTCCATCGAAATGCTGAAGCGCACCGGCGTTCTCGAACATATCGGCCCTACCAAAAAAGGAAAATGGGTTATACATCATGGAAAATAAAACAGTAGTTATCCTGTTTGCGGCCGGCCTGTTTTGTTTACTGGCGGCCATTTTGGTTATGATTACAGATTTCTATTTCAGAAGACGGAGCCTGCGCCGCATGTATGACATGATACAGTCAGCTATAGACGGCACCTTCCGGGCGGACGTTTTTGATGAGTCTCTGCATGCGGCTGTTGAGAATAAGCTGGCGGAGTATCTGTCTGTATCGGAAACCAGGGCGGGGAAAGCGGCAGCAGAACAGGAGACAACGAAAACGCTGATTGCGGATATTTCCCACCAGACGAAAACGCCGATTGCAAATCTTCTCCTTTACACAGAACTGCTGAAGGAGGAAGAAGGGGTTAAAGGCAGCGAAACTGTTGCGCTGTTGGAAAGTCAGGTGAAAAAGCTTGATTTTTTGATACAGTCGCTTGTAAAGCTTTCCAGACTGGAGACGGGAGTCCTTGTGCTCTATCCGCACAAAAATGCAGTGTCATCACTTTTAGAGGAAGCGGAAAAACAGTATGTGGTCCGCGCGCGGGAAAAAGGCCTGTATCTGCATGTGCTTACCGGGGAGGCGGGAGGAGTCACAGCCTGCTTTGACCCGAAGTGGACATTGGAAGCGCTGGGGAATCTGATTGATAATGCCATAAAATACACGCAGACAGGAGGTATCACCGTGAGCGTAAAGCCCTATGAACTTTTTGCCTGTATAGAGGTGGCGGACACGGGGATCGGGATTGCGGAGGAAGAACATGCCAAAATCTTCGGCCGTTTTTACCGTTCGATGGCAGTTTCTGATGAGCAGGGCGTGGGAATCGGTTTGTATCTGGCCAGAGAGATTTTGAGACAGCAGTCGGGTTATATAAAGCTGGATTCCGAGGTGGGAAGGGGGACGGTATTCTCCCTGTATCTTCCTGTGGAATGAAGCGGCAACCCGGGGTGATGTGAAAAAAGGATAGTGAGTGCATGACCGGCCTTGTCAGTTTGCGAGCATGAATCTTACAAAACTGACAGAATTGATTGGATTCCGGAAAGAATGTGGAAAGAATGCTATGAGATAATCTGTATTGTGGAGAACGATGTAAGAAAATCTTCACGGTACAGATTTTGTTTTTATCTTAGAAAGAGAGGTTGAATAAATTCTCTGATGAGCAATTTATTCAACCAAGAATTTGTGCAGAAGCGTCACAAATTCTATTGATCGCAGAGCAGAATCTGAAATTCTGCTCGCGTACTCAGCGTAAAACGCTTCGGAATGGAGGAAAGTATGGCGATTTTGTCAACGAAAGACTTAAAGAAGGTATACGGTTCGGGGGAGAATGAGGTGCACGCGCTGGCCGGGGTAAACTTTCAGGTGGAAAAAGGGGAATTTGTGGCCATTGTGGGTACGTCCGGCAGCGGGAAGAGCACGCTTCTCCACATGCTTGGAGGCCTCGACCGTCCGACTTCGGGCGGCGTCACGGTGGACGGCAAGGAGATTTTTACGTTGAAGGATGAGGAGCTGACGATCTTTCGCCGCAGGAAGATCGGATTTGTATTCCAGAACTATAATCTGGTGCCGGTGCTGAATGTCTATGAGAATATTCTTCTTCCGGTGCAGCTTGACGGGGAAAGCCCGGATCAGACTTACATCAAAGATATTATTAACACGCTGGGACTTTCGTCAAAACTGGGCAATCTGCCGAACAATCTCTCCGGCGGACAGCAGCAGAGGGTGGCGATCGCACGCGCGCTGGCTTCCAAACCGGCCATTATTCTGGCGGATGAGCCGACAGGAAATCTGGATTCCAAAACCAGTCAGGATGTGCTGAGCCTTTTGAAGGTGACGGGACAGAAATTCTCGCAGACGATTGTTATGATCACGCACAATGAGGCGATTGCGCAGATGGCGGATCGGGTGATCCGTATTGAGGATGGGAAGATCATGGTGTGAAGCGTGTGAAAAGAAATTTTAATGCGTGCAGCAGAGGCTGCTTCGCAAAGAATTTCTATGTTTCGCACAGAGAGGAGAGTAAAAGATTGAAAATTAAAATTTTCAATCGCGAGATTTGTGTCTGCGCGTTGCTTGCCACAAACTCGTTGATGCGCAAAAAGCGGCGCAGAAATGGAGAAAAATATGAACGTTTCAAATCGAAAAGTCATCCGTCGTCTCAGTATTGCCAGCTTCAAGGCGGCGAAGATCAGAAATATCATCACGGTGGCGGCGATTGCGCTGACCACGATACTGTTTACGGTACTTTTTACGGTGGGCATGTCCATGAAGCACGGCTTTGAGCAGTCGAATTTCC
>CAOJHI010000326.1 GCA_948436005.1 uncultured Lachnospiraceae bacterium | reverse complement strand
ACACTGGAAATTTTGCGGTCTCCTCTTGCAAATATTCCCTCAAGCATCGTCACGTCTGCCTGGTGCCAGTTATAGCGGATGCTTTTCTGATTCAGCATCTCTTTGATTTCATGATTGACTGTTTTGGCAAAGCCGAGGTAATCTCCCGGTTGATGCATCTGAGCCCACTGGAAAGGCGTGAATGGCTTGGGAACAAAGAACGAGGTGCTTACTGTGATCTGACACTTTCCGTTTCGTTCCTCTTTTGGAATTTCGTAATACTTTACTGCGATTGCATTTGCCAGATGCGCAATCGCTTTTTGGTCCTCTTCTGTCTCCGTTGGCAGTCCGAGCATAAAATACAGCTTGACCTTGTTCCAGCCGCCATGGAATGCTTTGTCTGCACCATCAAGAATCACTTCTTCTGTAAGGCCCTTGTTGATGACATTGCGCAGCCTCTGTGAACCGGCTTCCGGTGCAAATGTCAGACTGCTCTTCCGGACATCCTGAACTTTGCTCATAACATCCAGGGAAAATGCGTCAATCCGAAGGGATGGAAGGGAAATATTGATATTCTGATCACGGAATTCGTCGATCAGGAAATTCACAATGCCCGGCAGGTCACTGTAGTCGCTTGAGCTTAAGGAACTCAGGGAAATTTCCTCATGACCCGTGCTTTTCAGCATCTTGTAAGCATGCTCTTTCAGGACTTCTAATGTGCGTTCACGCGTCGGACGGTAAAGCATCCCTGCCTGACAGAACCGGCAGCCGCGGATACAGCCGCGCTGGATTTCCAGAACCACTCGGTCCTGCGTGACCTTGATAAACGGCACCACAGGAGATTCCGGATAGGGGGCCTGTGTCAGATCTGTCACAGCCTGCTTTTGGATCACAGCAGGAATACCGGGAACTTTCGGTGTAAATGAGCGGATTGTCCCATCTTCGTTGTAAGTCACATCATACAGTGACGGAACATAGATACCCGGAAGCTGCGCCGCTTTTTTGAGAAAATCACTCCGCGTTTCCCCTGCTTTACGACTTGTCTGATACAGATCAAAAAGTGCGTCATAGACCGTTTCACCCTCACCGATGTAAAACAGATCAAAAAATTCAGCCAACGGTTCCGGATTGTAGGCACAGGGCCCGCCGCCGATGACCAGAGGATATTCCTCGCCGCGCTCTGCGGCCAGAAGTGGTATTTCCGCCAGATCAAGAATCTGCAGAACATTGGTGTAACACATTTCATACTGAAGCGTGATTCCAAGAAAATCAAAGTCTTTTACCGGGTCCTGTGACTCAAGCGCAAACAGCGGGATTTTCTTTTCACGCATTACTTTGTCCAGATCCACCCATGGGGAATAGACGCGTTCACACCACACATCCTCTCTGCGGTTGAACATATCATAGAGAATCTGGATGCCAAGATGAGACATGCCAATCTCATACACATCGGGAAAGCACATCGCAAAACGGATGGCTATTTGGTCCTTGTCTTTCATAACGGAATTCACCTCCCCGCCAATATAGCGGGCAGGTTTTTCCACAGACAGTAAAATTTCATCGCTTAATGCTAGTTTTCTCATATTCTGTTTCCTTTTGCAATTTAGCAATTTTGCAGTATCGTTACCCCTTAATCCGCAGAGCCTCAATGTTTCTTGTCTCTGCGCCGTTCGTGCGGGACATCCACGTAACAGTTACTACCTGGCCCTCGGAAAGGTTGTCTTCTATTTCCATATCTGTATCTTCAATGCGGAAAGTCCGGTAAAGACCGTCAGAACCGCTCAGCTCAAGTACAGACGGTGAGCACGATACAATGACGCCCTCAACTGAGACAGAGCGTTCCTCGCCGGCATCATTGTGAACCGTGTTGTTTCTTACCATGGAAGCTGTGTAGGGCACACCGGCCCCTGTGTAGTAGACCTCTACCCAGTCGCCGGTATAGATGGTGTCTTTCAGGTTCATAACAGCGTATGTGGTATTGAAAATTGCAGTGCCAAGGCCATCATCCCGCTGGATGGTAAGTGTGCCAAAGGACGCATCTGTCACAATTCCGGTCAGATAACCGTTCTCCACATACGTATCAGATACAGGCTCGGACCAGGACAGATAGTCTGCATAGACGTATCCGATGTGTCCGTTGTATTTCACACGAATCCAGTTATTGTCTGTCATACCAGTTATCTCAATCCCCTGGCCTTTTTGCAATGTACCAAGAATCAGGCCTTCCGACGAATACGTATCGCGGACATTGACCGCAGCAGTTGCGTACATGGTACCTGTTCCGTCAGAGGTACGTACCGGCTTGCGGGTGCTGGTATAATCGCTCCAGATATACCCGGTAGAACCGTTATACTGGATCTGAATCCATCCGTCACTCGTATATCCTGTCTCTGTCACACCGCTTCCGGCAGAAAGACCGCCCAGGATTACGGCACTCAGGCTGCCAGCAGCCCGTACATTGACGTCAGCAGTTACGTAAATCGTACGCTGCAGCGGAGTGATTGTTGCAACAGGCTTTTCAGGCTGTATTTTCTGATAAGAGG
>CAOJHI010000325.1 GCA_948436005.1 uncultured Lachnospiraceae bacterium | reverse complement strand
TCCGATCTCGCAGTGGAGGATGCCAGGAGAGTAGCCTTTAAACTTGGAATTCCTCATTATGTGATGAATTTCAGGGATGAATTTCAGGACAAGGTGATTGATTATTTTATGAAGGAGTATCTGGCTGGCCGTACTCCCAACCCCTGCATTGCCTGTAACCGCTATGTAAAGTGGGAATCCCTGCTTCGCCGGAGCCTGCAGATCGGCGCTGATTACATTGCAACCGGGCATTATGCGCGGATTGCGCAGCTGCCGGGTGGGCGTTTTGCTTTGCAGCGTTCTGCTACGGCTGCAAAGGATCAGACGTATGCATTGTACAATCTGACGCAGGAGCAGCTTTCCCGCACCCTGATGCCGGTCGGGGATTATGAGAAAGACCGGATTCGGGAGATTGCACAGGAGCTGGGGCTTTCGGTGGCGCAGAAGCCGGACAGTATGGAGATCTGTTTTGTGCCGGATCAGGACTATGCCGGTTTTATTCGGGAAAACAGCGGGCAGGAGATTGCAGAAGGCAATTTTGTGACAGCAGACGGAACTGTCGTCGGCCGCCACAAAGGAATTACCCACTATACGATCGGTCAGCGGAAAGGACTGAATCTATCCATGGGGCATCCGGTGTTTGTGACGGAAATCAGGCCAGAGACGAATGAAGTGGTGATCGGAGAACATGAGGATGTTTTTACAGACCGTCTGATATGTACGAATCTGAATTTTATGAGCGTTCCGGATATCTGCGGTGATGTGCCGGTTATCGCGAAGATACGTTATAACCATCAGGGTACACCTGCAGTTGTACGAAAAACCGGGCCGGATCAGGCGGAAGTTATTTTTGACGAGCCAGTGCGGGCTGTCACGCCGGGACAGGCGGTCGTGTTTTACGACCATGATTATGTGCTCGGAGGCGGAACGATCATAGCTGGTAGAAAGTAGTATACGGAAACAAGTATGGAAAATCGGAGGACAGGCTGAGTTTATGGAAGAGAGAAGCAGACACGACTATGAATACGGCGAGAAGGACAGGAACAGGGATGCTTCCGGTGACATCTATGTGAAGAGCAGCAAAACAAACACCTCCGGCAGTCGTTATGCAAATAAAAATGAAACAGACAGATCAAGTTACGGAAGCAAAAAGAGACGCCGCAGGCGAAATTACAGGCAGACATTCAATGTCTGTCTTGTTGTTTTTCTGATACTTGCTGCAATCTGCATTTCTGTTACCCTGTTTCTGTACCAGAGCAGCGAACGCAGCAGAGAGCCCGGAACCGTGGAACCGGCTCCCATTATCCATACTGTAGATTTGGAGCTGCTGGACAGTCCGTATGCGATTTTGCTGGATGCAGATACCGGGGAAGTGCTGTCTTCGAGGCGTGGAGAAGAAAAAATTTTTCCGGCTTCATTGGTAAAGATTATGACGGTTTTGACTGCGATAGAGCATATTGAGGATCTGGACCGGAAGATTACCATGTCGTATGATTATTACGATATGCTTTACGAGAGGGATGCGTCACGGGCCGGATTTGAGCCCGGGGAAAAGGCGGTGATCCGCGACCTGCTTTACGGGGCCCTGCTTCCGTCCGGGGCTGAATGCTGCATGGAACTGGCCGTGCAGGCGGCTGGCTCAGAAGCAGCCTTTACAGAGCTGATGAATGAACGGGCGCGGAGCCTGGGCCTGACGCAGACGCACTTTACAAATTGTACGGGACTGCACAATGACGAGCAGTATTCAACCGCAAAGGAGATTGCGCAGATTCTCTGTGAAGCAGTAAAAAATAAAACGTTTTATCAGGTGTTTACCACACCGACCTATACCGTTAAAGCTACGGATATGCATCCGGATGGCTTTACATTCCGGGGCAGCATGTTCAAGGCCATGGATTCTCCGGAGGTGACAGGAGGAAAGATTCTTGGCGGTAAGACAGGCTATACGGATGAAGCGGGGCGCTGTCTTGCCAGTATGGCTGAGATTGACGGACGCGGCTATATTCTCGTGACTGCAGGCTGGGCGGCCGAGCCGCGCACGGAGCAGTACCATGTGAACGACGCGTTTCTGGCGTATAACCAGATTGGAGAGTAAAAGTCTGGCGTATAGCCAGATTGGAGCGTAAAAGTATGTATTTATGTCAGAAGGGCGCTTTGTTAGAAAACAGTAGTAATCCCCGGAAAACATAAAATATTATGTCTGGTCAAAAATTGGCACACGATGTAAAATAAGTTACTGTTTCTGCACTGAGTAAACTGTTATGATTTTCATGTCTAGAAAATCTGATATCAGAAAAAGATACATGTATAATTAACAGGAGGAAAGTGTAGATGAAACAAGGAAGAATTTTAAGATGGCTGGTAATGTCATTGTGCGTAGCGTCAATTGGAGCGAATGCTTTTGCTGAAGAAACCGAAGCGTCAGACCATGTGCTGACAGAAGAAATATTCCAGATGGAATGCAAGGTTCAGGAACCGGACGGAAATTATGTATATGATGCGGAGGTAGCGATTACCGTGGAGCTTCCGGCAGATTATTATGAAAATACAGATAAA
>CAOJHI010000324.1 GCA_948436005.1 uncultured Lachnospiraceae bacterium | reverse complement strand
GATCTGGTTTCCAGTCTCCCTGGTATCGGGAATACAGGATCATTGAAAACCACTTTGCGAGGGTGAACACTGCAATGCGCAGGGGAAATGCGGTGGTAAGGATCGGAGTGATCCATCCAATCGAATCCTTCTGGCTCTTATTTGGACCCAATCAGCAGACAGGACAGAAGCGGCAGGAGTTAGACCAAAGGTTTCGGGATGTGACAGAGTGGCTTTTGTTTCATCAACTGGATTTTGATTATATAGCGGAGAGCCTTCTGCCCCAACAATGGAACGACGGGAAGGTGGGACGGATGGAGTACGACGCGGTGGTGGTGCCCGGATGCCTGACATTGCGCCGCACAACGCTGGACATTCTGAAAAAAATGCGGGATGGAGGGAAAAAGATTATATTTATGGGAAAGGCGCCTGCCTGTATGGATGCGTGTGCCTGCGGCGATATCCGGACTTTTGCACAAAACTGCATACAGATCGAGTTTGCTAAAAGTAAACTGTTAAAAGAATTGGAAGAATTTCGGCTTCTGGACATTCGGTATGACGGCGATAAACATTTGAAAAAACCGAATCATAAAAAGAACTGGAATGGGGAGCGGGCGGAAAAATATCTCTACCAGATGCGCCGGGAAGGGGAGAGACGATGGCTGTTTGTGGCAAACGGAACAAAGGAAGAAAGTCCGGATCTGGCATTGCCTGATGATGTGAGAATTGAACTGGACGGCGCCTGGAACGTGACGGAGCTGGATACAATGGAGGGAACCGTGAAGAGGAAGCAGGCGTCTGTGGAACATAATAAGACCGTGCTGTACCACCGGTTTTACGGACATGACAGCCTTCTGCTGCACCTGGAGCCTCTTCGGGAAGGCTGCGTCTCTAAGAAAGCGGCTGTCGAATCATCTTTTGCCGTGCTCCATGCAGCGGAAGCAGGCCGTGCCTCTAAGGAATCGTCCGGTGAATTGTTTCTCACCGCACCCATTTGTACAGCGGAAGCAGGATGCGCCAGTCCGGATTTACGGCAGGCGTTCGTACAGGCACACTACGGTTATGCACTCTGCCAGGAGCGGCTTGCGGACCCTGTGGAAATTCAACTGGAGGAGCCGAATGTATTGCTCCTGGATATGCCCATGTATCGGTTCGGGGATGAAAATCCGCACTTTGAAGGCCCCGAGGAGATTCTTCGCATAGACAATAAGCTGAGGGAAAAAAGAAATCTTCCGCTTCGGAGGGCAGCACTTGCACAGCCCTGGACCAGGCCCAATCCAACGGCAGCGTATCCTGTCGCCCTGCGGTATATTCTGTCCTGCGAGACAGAGATCGACCATGTGTCGCTTGCTCTGGAAGCATTGGAGGCAACTGAACTCTTTTTGGATGGAAAACGGATCAATACCGATACAGACAGCGGGTTTTACGTGGATTCCTGCATATCTTCCGTAAAACTGCCTGTGCTTTTGAGGGGGAGACATGAACTTGAGCTTCGGATCGCTTTTTCCGAAAAAGTGAATCTGGAATGCTGTTATCTGCTGGGAGATTTCCAGGTTGGAGTATACGGAAGCCGTACCGTGCTGAGGAAGAGGAGGGGCGCGCCCTGCTGGGGAAGCCTGACGGAGCAGGGGATGCCGTTCTATGGAGGTAATGCGGTTTATGCCGCGGAAGCAGAGTTGGAACCAGGGGAATATCTGCTGGAAGTATCCAAATATAGGGCTCCCCTTCTGGAAGTCAGGATTGACGGAGAAAAAGCGGGAAATATCATTACTGCCCCCTACACGCTTCCGTTTGAGATTGGTCAGCCGGGAATCCATCGGATCGGCATAAAAAGCTTTGGAAGCCGGGTGAATACCTTTGGGGCAGTCCATAACTGTGATGAGAGTGAGGTTTATTTTGACCCCAATGCATGGCGGACAACAGGAGAGAGCTGGTCATATGAATATCAGTTGAAAAAGACAGGGATTTTAAAAGCCCCCATGCTGTGGAAGAAAGTGTATAGCAGCGCTGCTGCGCCCTTTGGCTGCATATAGACCCGCAGGATATGCAGAACAAAAAGCGGAACCGGGTCCGGAACTGGATATTTGCTGAATTTTAGAATACAGAAAATCTGCCATTGGCAGCTTTTCTGCATACGATGGTATTAAAAAGCTGTCGGAAAATGCTGACTGTACACAACATATCGCTCTGAAATCCGAAAGGATATTCGATATAGTGTGTTCAGACAGCGTTTTCCGACAGTTGTGTTTTATCAAAATTAGATGACCTATGCTGCAAAGAGAACTATTAAACCGGCACTGGAATGTGATATTGCGCTAACAGCTTTTTCATCTGGGCAAGTTCAGCAGTGAGCGTCTCATTGTCAGCGGTGAGAGCCTCGTTGTCAGCAGTGAGCGTCTCATTGTCAGCGATGAGAGCCTCGTTGTCAGCAGTGAGTGTCTCATTGTCAGCGATGAGAGCCTCGTTGTCAGCAGTGAGAGCCTCATTATCCGCAATCAATGCTTCTTTATTCGCATTCAAACTGTCAATCTCCGCGTACAGACGTTTTTGAAGGACGC
>CAOJHI010000323.1 GCA_948436005.1 uncultured Lachnospiraceae bacterium | reverse complement strand
AAGGACTGGCCGGAGATGGTGGAGAATATCATTCCGCATATTGGCGGAGAGGAAGAAAAGAGCGAGAAGGAGCCGCTCAGACTCTGGGGACATCTGGAGGACGGCGTGATCAAACCAGCCGAGGAGCCGAAGATTACCTGCCAGTGCATCCGTGTTCCGGTACTGAACGGACATACGGCAGCTGTTTTTGTGAAATTCCGCAAAAAGCCGACCAAAGAGCAGCTGATTGAGAAGCTTGAGAACTTCAGGGGAATTCCGCAGGAGCTTGACCTTCCGAGCGCACCGAAGCAGTTTATCCGTTATATGAGCGAGGATAACCGCCCGCAGGTACAGCTGGATGTGGACTATGAGAACGGAATGGGCGTATCAGTCGGACGTCTTCGCGAGGATTCCATTTATGATTTCAAGTTTGTGGGCCTGTCTCACAATACAGTGCGCGGAGCCGCAGGCGGAGCAGTGCTGTGTGCGGAAACACTGAAGGCAAAAGGTTACATTCAGGCAAAGGAAACAGTATAATACAAAATTCTGGTTGCCAAAATTGCAAAAAGTAACGTATAATAGGGCTGTTGCGGAATTTTATCTGCAGCGGCCCTGTTTTACGTTAACGTTTGTTTTGTTCCTGTACAGGGAGCAGCAGATACAGGGAAACAGAGTCTGGAGGATTTACATGAAGAATCTGTTTATTGCGGAGAAGCCGAGTGTGGCTCAGGAATTTGCCAAAGCGCTGAAGGAAAATATGAGGCGTGGCGACGGATATCTGGAGTCGGATTCGTATGTTGTGACATGGTGCGTCGGGCATCTGGTAACGATGAGTTATCCGGAGGTGTACGATGAAAAATACAAAAGATGGAGCCTGAATACACTTCCGTTTCTTCCGGAAGAATTTTTATATGAAGTAATCCCGAACGTAAAGAAGCAGTTTGCGATTGTCAGCGGGCTTTTGAAGCGGGAAGATGTGGAAACGATCTATGTCTGTACCGATTCCGGGCGCGAGGGAGAATATATTTACCGGCTTGTGGAACAGATGGCTGGCGTAAAAGGCAAACAGCGGAAGCGAGTATGGATTGATTCACAGACAGAGGAAGAGATTCTGAGGGGAATCCGGGAGGCAAAGGATCTTTCGGAGTACGATAATCTTTCTTCAGCCGCTTATCTGCGGGCGAAAGAAGATTATCTGATGGGCATCAATTTTTCACGGCTTCTGACCCTGAAATACGGCAATGCTATTTCAAATTATCTTGGAACGAAGTATTCAGTCGTATCGGTTGGACGCGTGATGACCTGTGTACTTGGGATGGTGGTCCGCCGGGAGCGGGAGATCCGCCAGTTTGTGAAAACGCCGTTCTACCGGGTACTGCAGAAACTGGACATTCAGGGAAAGGCACTGGAAGGAGAGTTTCGGGCAGTGGAGGGTTCTGCCTATTATTTATCCCCGAAGCTGTATAAGGAAAATGGTTTCAAAGAAAAGAAAGATGCGCAGGAGCTGATTGGAAAGCTGGTACAGGCGAGCGGGGAACAGCTGGAAACCACAATTGATTCGATTGAAAAAAAGAAAGAAAAAAAGAATCCGCCGCTTCTTTATAACCTCGCGGAGCTTCAGAACGAATGCTCACGTATGTTCAAGATCAGTCCGGATGAGACGCTTCGGATTGTGCAGGAGCTGTATGAGAAAAAGCTGGTGACTTATCCAAGGACGGATGCGAGAGTTTTATCTACAGCGGTATCAAAAGAAATCTACAAAAATATTTCCGGCCTGCGTAATTTTGCTCCTGCAAAGGAATTTGCCCAGGAGGTGCTGGAGCGCGGGACGTATAAAGGGATTGCGCGGACACGGTATGTGAACGACAAGCAGATCACGGACCACTATGCGATTATACCGACCGGGCAGGGCATGAATGCGCTTGGTTCCCTGAAAGGAAATGCGTTCGGCGTGTATGCGGCGGTCGTACGGCGGTTTTTGAGTATCTTTTATCCGCCAGCAGAGTTCCAGAAGGTCAGTATGGTGACTGTCATGGAAACAGCGTCAGAAAATACGGGAGAAAAATTTTTCTTCAATTTCAAGGTATTATTGGAGGAGGGCTATTTTAAAGTAGCAGGAAATCCTTACGAGAAAAAAACGAAGAACAGTGCAGCGGATGCCAGAGATAAAGCGGATGCGCGTTCTGAAGAAAGCCAGGAAGGCTCATCAGAGGAGCAGGATAGTGCTTCAGAGGGTCAGGAGGAAGCGCAGTTTGGCAAAGAGCTGCTGGAGCTTTTAAAGGGCCTGAAAAAGGGCATGAAGCTTCCGGTAGCGGCATTGAATATCAAAGAGGGCGAGACATCCCCGCCTAAACGTTACAATTCAGGTTCCATGATTCTTGCAATGGAAAATGCAGGACAGCTGATTGAGGACGAAGAGCTGCGCGCGCAGATCAAAGGCAGCGGAATCGGCACGAGTGCAACAAGAGCAGAGATCCTGAAAAAACTTGTGGCTAATAAATACATAGCGCTGAATAAAAAGACACAGATTCTTTCACCGACGCTTCTCGGAGAAATGATTCA
>CAOJHI010000322.1 GCA_948436005.1 uncultured Lachnospiraceae bacterium | reverse complement strand
CGTCCTCAAAAAACCGGTCCGGCGCTACGGTAAACCCATTGCCAAACGCGGATGAAAGATTCAGTTGCCCGCTGCTACAAATCTCCTTCTCCTGCTGCAGTGAGCAGATCAAAACACCGTGCGACGTTTCTTTCCCTTCCTCTGCACAGCCCAAAACATCGTATGACGTTTCTTTCTCTTCCTCTGCACAGCCCAAAACATTGTCTGACGTTTCTTTCCCTTCCTCTGCATGGCTCAAAACATCATATGACGTTTCCCATTTTTCCTCAGGCTTGCTGCTCAAAATACCATGCTCTGCCCTTTTTATCCCAACACTGCTGTAATAGCTCCGCAATGCCTCAGCTGCACCGATATGGTCAAAGTGCCCGTGGGTCAGCAAAATGGCTTCCGGGATGCTGCCTGCTTCTTCGATCTTTCGAATCACCCGTTCCGGTTCTGCGCCCGGATCAATGATAATCGTCTGTTTTGTTTCCTGATTCATGACAAGATAACAGTTCGTCGCCATCGCGCCAAGAACAAGCGTGTCTATCCGAAGTTTTCCCATACCTTTCTCCTGTTTTCCGGTAATGTTCCCGTATCGCATAAATGCAGTTTTACAACTGACAACGTCCGAGTCAATCGTTCTCAGAACAGACCGACTTTACAAATGCTGTATCCCGGGTACTTCCAAAGCAAAATAGATCCGGCCAATTAATTCCCTCTGCCCGTTTCCGGCATGCCATTACAGTTATCCCGTAGTTCTCTCTACATCAAGCACGCTCTCCACCTGCCTGATCTTTTCGATTAGAGAGTTCAGCGTACCTTTATCCGCAACCTCGAAGGACATCGCGATTGTCGCGATTCCCTGTCGGCTCGTACGGGAGTTCACAGAGGTGACATCAATCTTTCTCTCCGTGAATATTTTCGTGATATCTACCAGAAGGCCAGTGCGGTTGTTGCAGTAGATCATTATCTCCGCCAGATAAAGCCCCTTATCGCCCATCTGTGCTTCCTGCTGCCACTCAGCGTCAATCAGGCGCACCCGCTCTTCCTCCGGAAGATTGATGATATTGATACAATCCGTACGATGCACCGTCACACCGCGCCCTCTTGTAACAAATCCGACAATCTCATCGCCCGGAATCGGACTGCAGCACTTTGCAAAACGAACACTGACATCATTGATTCCCTGAACAGTAATCCCGCCCTTTGATTTTTTCACACGGACAGGAACCGTATCTTTGGCATTCTGCACTGCCTCAATAATCTGCTCATCCGTAATCTCTTTCCTGTGATCCTGCTCATAACCTTCCATGAGCTTATTGATCACCTGGCCCTCCTTCAGTCCGCCATGCCCCAGGGCTGCAAGCACAGAATCCCAGTCCCGGAAACCGTATTTCATCAGCACCCGGTCCATATACTCCTGCTTCATAAAATCAGACTGAACAACGCCCTTTGCCCTGCAATAGGCGGCAAGCATTTCTTTGCCTTTAATGATATTGTCTTCCTTTAATTCCTGCTTGAACCATTGATTGATCTTGTTCTTTGCCTGAGAACTCTTGACAATCTTCAGCCAGTCCCGGCTCGGTCCTCTGGAATTCTGGGATGTGATGACCTCAATCCGGTCGCCGTTTTGAATCACATAATCAATCGTTACCAGCTTGCCGTTTACCCTGGCGCCAATCATGCGATTGCCGACCGCGCTGTGAATGCTGTATGCAAAATCGATCGGTGTCGAACCGTTCGGAAGATTCTTAACGTCACCGGATGGGGTAAAACAGTACACGCTCTCTGAAAACAGATCAAAATCACTTTTCAGAAGGCTCATAAATTCCCGGTTGTCTGACATCTGCCAGTCCAGCACCTGACGCAGCCAGCTCAGCTTCTCTTCTTCACTCCGCGTACCGCCCTTTTTGCCGTCTGCCGCTTCCTTATATTTCCAGTGCGCCGCAATACCATACTCTGCGGTCCTGTGCATCTCAAACGTCCGAATCTGAATCTCAAACGGCATACCGTTCGGCCCGATCAGCGTCGTGTGCAGAGACTGATACATGTTCTGCTTCGGCATGGCAATATAATCCTTAAAACGGCCGGGAATGGGCTTATACATCTCATGAATCACACCCAGTGCCGCATAACAGTCCTTTACAGTATCCACAATAATCCGGACTGCAAACAGATCATATATCTGATCCAGCGTTTTCTGCTGGTTTACCATCTTTTTATAAATGCTGAAAAAATGCTTGATGCGGCCGTCAATCTGCGCCTTGATACCGGCAGCGTCAATGTGGCGGCTCACCTCACTGACAATACTGTTCACAAACGCCTGACGCGCATCCTTTTTCAGCGCAATCTTTTCCACTAAATCATAATAGACCTCTGGCTCCAGATATTTCAGCGACAGGTCATCCAGCTCGATCTTGATCTTGGAAATACCAAGCCTGTGAGCGATCGGAGCATAGATATCCATCGTCTCCCGCGCTTTTTCCTTCTGTTTTTCCGGTCTCATGTATTTCAATGTACGCATATTGTGAAGACGGTCGGCAAGCTTAATCAAAATGACGCGAATATCCTTTGCCATTGCAAGATCGGAAGAGCACACGTCTGAACTCCAGTCACCTGATCGTA
>CAOJHI010000321.1 GCA_948436005.1 uncultured Lachnospiraceae bacterium | reverse complement strand
CTTCCGAGTTCCGTAAATTCGCGGATTGCTGACAGACGTTTTTCCGCGATCTCTTTGAGCATTTTGTTGCGGCGGTACATTAAAAACGCGTAGGCTGTCCGGTTCGACCGCCCGACACGTCCGCGGAGCTGATACAGCTGTGAAAGCCCCATCGTATCAGCGTCATGAATAATCATGGTATTAACGTTGGATATATCAAGCCCGGTCTCAATAATCGTGGTCGTCACAAGCACGTCAATATCGCCGTTGATAAAGTCGTACATGATGTTTTCCAGCTCCCGTTCCTTCATCTGGCCGTGCGCAAAAGCCACCTGCGCCTGCGGCACAAGCTTGGCAATCGTATTCGTCATTTCCACGATAGAATTCACTTTATTATAAACATAATACACCTGTCCCCCGCGTGACAGCTCACGGCTGATCGCCTCACGCACCATCTCTTCATTGTATTCCATAACGTAAGTCTGAATCGGCACACGCTCCTGCGGAGCTTCCTCCAGCACGCTCATATCCCTTATTCCGACAAGGCTCATATGAAGCGTCCGCGGAATCGGCGTCGCTGTAAGCGTCATAACGTCAATATCGCTTTTCAGCTGCTTCAGCTTCTCCTTGTGTGTCACGCCAAAACGCTGCTCCTCATCAATGATGAGCAGACCGAGATTTTTATACTCCACGTCCTTTGAAAGCAGTCTGTGTGTACCAATCACAATGTCCACCATTCCCTTTTTCAGGTCCGCAACGGTCTTTTTCTGCTCCGCAGCTGTCCGGAACCGGCACATCAGGTCAACCCGCACCGGAAAATCCTTCATTCTCTGCGCAAACGTATTGTAATGCTGCTGCGCCAGGATCGTTGTCGGAACCAGATAAGCCACCTGTTTTCCATCCTGGACTGCCTTAAAAGCAGCCCGGATAGCAATCTCGGTCTTACCGTAACCGACATCCCCGCAGATCAGCCGGTCCATGATTTTATGGCTCTGCATATCCTGCTTGACTGCCTCGATGGCAAGCAGCTGATCCTCTGTCTCCTCAAAGGGGAACATCTCCTCAAACTCCCGCTGCCATACCGTATCTTCACTGTAGACAAAGCCATCCTTTCTCTGCCGCCTTGCATACAGCGCTACCAAATCCTGGGCAATCACCCGGACTGCACTGCGCACCCGTGATTTTGTGCGGTTCCATTCCTGCGTTCCGAGCTTATTGAGCTTCGGCGGCTTTGCATCGCCATCCGCATATTTCTGAATCACATCCAACTGCGTAGCCGGGACAAACAGACTGCTGCCACCCGCATACTCAATCTTCATGTAATCCTTCGTAATATGGTCAACCTCTACCTTTTCAATCCCTTTGTAAACGCCAAGCCCATGATTTTCATGAACCACGAAATCCCCGACTGACAGCTCTGTAAAGCTCGCAATATGCTTTCCCTCGTATCGCCTGCGTTTCTTCTTTTTCTTCTGCTCCTGCCCAAAAATATCACTCTCGGCAATCACAACAAATTTGATCAGCGGATACTCATAACCCTTTTTGATGTTGCCGCACGTGATCAGAATTTCCCCTGACTGAACATCCCGCTCCGGATTTTCCGTATAATAGCTGCTCAGTCCCTCCTGCATCAGATCTCCGGCCAGACGGTTTCCTCTTGTCCTGGAAGCAGACATCAAAATAACGCGGTAGCCCTCCCGCTTCCACTGCTTCAGATCCTTTACCAGATATTCAAAACTGTTGTTGTACGGATTCACAGAGCGCACGGTCAGGCTGTATTTTCCTGATACCGCAAAAGGCGCCCGCGCATTTTCCAGTGTACACAGCCCCACTGCATTTCTGCGGCATAATGCAGCTGCTGTTTCATGACAGGAAAATAAAAGCCCCGCCTGTCCTGGAAGCACATAGCCTTTTTCCAGTCTGTGCTGCATGCTTTCCCGGAATTCCATTTCCGCCGCATCCCCTGATTCCAGGAGGCGGTTTGGCTCATCCAGGAAAAAAAGCGTGGTTTCCGGGTCAAAATAATCCAGAAAGCTCGTCTTTTCCCGGACAAAATAATCAATAAACCCTTCCATGGAAAGCGGCTCACCAAGCTCCTCAATCTGATCCCTGCAATCCTGCAAAAGATTTCGGATTCGTGCCGCCTCTTCCGTCTTTCCTTCTTTGCGGAAGATTTTCTCCGACTGCTCCGCCTCTTTTCTGATCCGTTCCAGCGCTTTTTCTCTCTGCGCCCCATCCGGAATCAGTTCTGCTGCCGGATAAATACGCACAGACTCAAGATTCTCGATCGAGCGCTGGCTCTCCACGTCAAAGCTGCGCAGGGAGTCCACTTCCTCGCCCCACATCTCAATACGGATGGGGTTTTCCTCCGTTAATGGAAAAATATCAATGATTCCCCCGCGCACGGCAAACTGTCCCGGGCCCTCCACCTGACCGGTCCGCTCATAACCAAGCAGAACCAGATCTTTTTTCAGCTTTTCAAGGTCTAGCTCGCACCCGCTTTCAATGACCATAATATTCTTCAGCCAGTCCTCAAAAGCTGCCAGGTGATTCATACACGCAGCCATTGTGGTTACAACTGTTACCTGCTGTCTTTCCAACAGTGCCTTCAGCACTGAGATGCGCTGCTGTTCCAGGAGATTGCTGTGAATATCTGCCTGAACAAAAATC
>CAOJHI010000320.1 GCA_948436005.1 uncultured Lachnospiraceae bacterium | reverse complement strand
CCATTTCATTCTATAGACACACTTATTTTTTAATGCTATAATTGCAGACGAATATTTTTCAAATGCCAATACATACGAAAGGAAGGAATAAAATCTTATGAAGAAAAAATTATTATCCGGTCTCGTGATTCTCGGTGCAGCTTCCATGCTGTGCGGCTTTGACAGTGCAGAGACACTTGACAGCCTGTCTGCCAAAATGACTGAGGCAAGCGCTTCAATCAAAGGCGCCACCGCAGAAGCTTCTTTCAATCTCGATGCTACGGTTAACATCAGCGACGGAACAACCAACGCTGCGCTTGATGCAATCGCGAACGGCTCTCTGAACTACCTGTTTTCCATGGAGCCATTTGCTATGAAGGCAGATATTGATGTAAATTTCTCTTTCCTTGGTTCCGGCCAGCAGGTTAAAGAAGAGATCTATTCTGTCACCGACGATAACGGAGCTATGAAAATGTATATGAAAATTACGGATCCAGGCACCGGTTCCGAGCAGTGGCTTGCTCAGACCATGGATGATTTTAACATCAATGAAATCATCGCAAACGCTGGCGGCCAGAACATGAATTTCACCGAGATGGCTGAGTGGGGACTTGCTTTTGAACTGGCTCCGGAGGCTGCTGATGTAAATGGAACAGAGTGCTATCTGATCTCTACAACGATCGACGCTGCATCTCTTCAGACGATTCTTCAGAAAACCGGAGAGATGACCGGCCAGGATCTTGCATCTGATCCGAATGTAGCTATGGTACTTTCCCTGTTAAATGGTTTGAAGCTCAATGTCTCCTACTATGTAGACGCAGCCACCTACATCCCGGTAAAAGGACACCTTGACATGAACGGAAGCGATTTCTCTCTGATCAGCCAGATGATCAGCGGTCTTCTCGGTTCTACTGCAAGCGAAGAGGCTCCGGCTTCCACGGTAGACCTTACTGTCAACGACATTTCCATGGATCTTCTTATGAACTATGGAGAAGCCCAGACTATCACAGTTCCGCAGGAAGCGCTTGACGCAGAACTCTCCGGCAATATTGTACAGGGCTAATTCTTTCTTAAGCCTATAAAAAGGCTGTCACAGGAAAATATTTTACCAGCATATAGACATTCTATATCCGGTATCTTCTATTTTCAGGTGACAGCCTCTTTCCTTTTTCACAGAACCGCATTAAAACAAATTTCGAAGCTCCTTTTTCGAATTCTGCCCCTTGGTTACATGCACGAAACCTGTTTCAAAGTCAGCCCCGTGATTCTATACACAAAATATGGGGTGACTTCCCTGTCGGAACCCCGTTTCTGTGTATAGAATCACGGGGCGTCCTCTGAACAAATAATCCGCAAACAGGAGGTCCCCATGGGCGCCGTACTACTTTCCCCCGTTTACATTCTTCTGAACATCTATCTTGCAGTTCGAATCCAGTACTGGTTTGCCGTGCTGCATCCGATTCTTGACAGCCTCTGGTTTACTGTTTTGTTTTCTATCCTCTATGCCTTTGCAGCTCTCACGCCCCTGGCCGCTGCCTTTTACCATGGAAAATTCAAAGCCTGGGCCAAACGGACCAGCAATTATTGGCTGGGCATTCTGATGTATCTGCTGCTCTGTGTCCTTTTTATTGACCTTGCCCGCATACTTGTCCGGCTTTTACAGCACCGCAATGCTTTTCAGCCTTCAGATGCCTTTGAATACCGCGTCACCATCGGTTCTGCCATTGCTGCTGCTGTTGCGCTGTCTTTATACGGAATCCGTCATGCTTCCAAAATTAAAATCACACGTTATGAGGTAGCAATACCGAAGGCCTGCCCTGTTCCTGAACTGAAAATTGCCCTGGCCGCAGATCTGCATCTTGGATATAACACGAAACTGCTCCATATCCAGAAAATCCGCAATGCGATTTCCGGCATTCATCCGGATCTTGTTGTCTATGCGGGAGACATCTTTGACAATGAATTTAACGCAGTGCCAAAACCAAAAAAAGCGGCTGCCCTGTTCGCCAGCATAAAAACCACTTATGGTTCCTTTGCCTGCTGGGGCAACCACGATATTGAGGAAGTTATCCTGGCCGGTTTTACATTCGACAGCCAGGAGCACGCTGCCTCCTGTGATCCCCGCATGGTTCAGTTCCTGAAAAAAGCAGAAATCCGACTGTTGGAGGATGAAACAGTTCTGATTGAAAATGCTTTTTATCTCTCCGGCCGGCTTGACGCTTCTTGTAAAGAAAAAAGCGGAACCACACGCCTTACTCCTGCTGAGCTTCTCCTGGGACTTGACCGCTCAAAGCCGCTGATTGTTCTGGATCATCAGCCCTCTTCGCTGCCGGAACTCTCTGAAGCAGGCGCAGACCTTGTGCTGTCCGGCCACACACATGACGGGCAGATTTTTCCGGGTAATCTCACAACACGGATCGGCTGGCTGAATTCCTATGGAAAGCTTGTTCTTGGCTCCATGACCAGCATTGTAACGTCCGGCGCCGGAATCTGGGGACCTGCAATGCGCGTAGGGACAAGCAGTGAAATCGCAGAGATCATCGTGAAATTTAGTCCTCCCCGATAAACGTATCCAGATAATCTTCCAGATCCGATTTAATCACTGTCACACGGGGACCGTAAATAATCTGCACGCCATTTCCTTTGCGAATCACGCCGGACGCACCTGTTGCTTTCAACACTGCATCCTCGACCT
>CAOJHI010000319.1 GCA_948436005.1 uncultured Lachnospiraceae bacterium | reverse complement strand
AGGAAGCAGTGGGAGGAGAAGTATATGTTTCCGTAAAGGGCGGAAATACGGCCAACACAGAATTTGAGTTCCTGACCGGAGACACGATGGGATTCCTTCCTGTGGGGAGCGTTCCGTATCAGCAGTACATCCATGGACAGACCCCGTCGCTTGCCTGGTATCTGAAATCTCTGGGCTATGATACGACGGCGATTCATCCTTATAATGCTTCCGGCTGGGACAGGGATGAGGTATATCAGTATTTTGGTTTTGATGAATTTCTGAGTCTGAAGAATTTTGTAAATCCGCATAAAATGCGCGGCTATGTCAGTGACAGGGCGGCATTCGATAAAATCCAGGAATTGTTTGAACAAAAAGAACCAGGAAAACCGGCCTTCA
The DNA here is from genome assembly GCA_948436005.1 of uncultured Lachnospiraceae bacterium. GTDB lineage: Bacteria > Bacillota > Clostridia > Lachnospirales > Lachnospiraceae > Choladousia. The sequence continues at coordinate 2,297 of CAOJHI010000319.1, read as the reverse complement.
TCTTTGAAGTAACCATGCAGAATCACGGGGGATACAGCAAAGAATCACCGGATTTTGAGTCATATGTAAAACTGACGGAGATCGCAAATAAGACGACCAGTATCCTGGCAACAGAAAAGTACCTGACGCTGATGAATGAGACAGACAGGGCGCTGCAGGACTTGCTGCTCTATTTTGAGGAGCTGGACGAGCCGGTGATTGTGCTGATGTTCGGTGATCATCAGCCTTCGGATTACATTACGAATGTGATTCAGCGTATCTGTGTGGTGGAGAGTGAGGAGACGCTGGATTATGTTCAGCAGGGCTATCGAGTACCGTTTTTGGTGTGGAGCAATTACGGGCTGGAGCATCAGTATTACGATGGGCTGAGCGTCAATTACCTGAGCGGAATTCTGTTGGAGAATGCAGGACTGCCGCTGACTGGGTATCAGAAATTTTTGCGGAATCTGCGGGAAGTTCTGCCCATTGTAAACGGAAATGTCTATCAAAGCAAAGGCGTGTTCCACAGCTATGGGGATGAGGCGGAAGCAGAGCTTCTGAATGATTATAAAATTCTGCAGTATAATCACCTGGTGGATAAGAAGAATCGGGATGCCTCTTTCTTCGGTTCATAAGAGCATTGCAAAAAGGCAGGCTAAAAATACAATAAGATACAAATATTCACATGACGGACAATGGTAAACGATTGTCCGTCATTTTATAATGTCCTTAAAAGGTCGGCGGAAGGCCAAAAGAGTAAAAGAGCGGAGGGAAAGATGAAATACGGATATTTTGATAATGAGCGGAGGGAATATTGTATTAACCGTGTGGATTTGCCTGTTTCCTGGACCAATTATATTGGCGTGGAAGAGATGTGCGCAGTTATGAACCACACAGCGGGCGGATATCTGTTTTATAAAACGCCGCAGTACCATCGTATCACAAGATTCCGTCCAAACGGAGTGCCGATGGACCGGCCAGGACATTATGTATATCTGAGAGATGAGGCGGACGGGGATTACTGGAGTATTTCGTGGCAGCCGGTAGGAAAGCCGCTTGACGAGGCGAACTATGTCTGCCGCCACGGAATGTCGTATTCCGTATACGAATGTGAGTATAAGGGGATTCGGGCATCGCAGAAATTGCTGGTTCCCCTGGGAGATACGGTAGAACTGTGGGACGTCAGGGTGAAAAATACACGTGATGAGGTCCGCACCATTGACGTGTTTTCTTATTGCGAATTTTCTTTCCACCATATTGAGATGGATAATCAGAATTTTCAGATGAGCCTGTACGCGGCAGGCTCCTCCTGTGAAGACGGGGTGATCGAGCATGATCTGTTCTATGAAGAGTTTGGGTATCAGTATTTTACATCAAATTTTGAGCCGGACGGTTTTGACTGCCTGAGGGACAGCTTTATCGGGCCTTACCGGACAGAGACAAACCCGCTGGCAGTGGAGCGGGGAAGCTGCAGTTCTTCCTTTGAAAAGGGCGGCAATCATTGCGGAGTATTGCAGAAAAAACTGGTTCTGCATCCGGGCGAAGAGGCGCGGCTTGTGTTTATGCTTGGGGAGGGAGACCGGAAGGCGGCAGCGCCTGTGCGCCAAAAATACAGTGATTTAAAAAATGTGGACCTGGCGGCAAAAGCGCTTGCAGATTACTGGGAAGGGAAGTTTGCAAGACTTCAGGTGCAGACGCCGAGCGAGGATATGAATACAATGCTGAATACCTGGAATCTGTATCAGGCAGAAGTCAATATCATGTTCTCACGTTTTGCCTCCTTTATTGAGGTGGGAGGAAGGACAGGGCTTGGCTACCGGGATACGGCGCAGGATGCCATGACAGTGCCGCATTCCAATCCGGAAAAATGCCGGCAGCGCATTGTAGAACTGCTGCATGGCCTTGTATCAAAGGGGTATGGGCTGCACTTGTTCGATCCAGCATGGTTCCAGCCGCAGGAGGAGGTACGTCCGTTTTCTTCTCCGACGGTAATTCCGGTGCCGGACCCAAAGGACCGGATTCACGGGCTGAAGGATACGTGTTCGGATGACGCACTTTGGCTGATTCCGTCCATTGCAGAATATATCCGCGAAACCGGAGAAGAATCGTTCCTGGATCAGGTGATCGGTTATGCCGATGAAGGCGAGGGAACAGTTTACGGGCATATGAAGAAGATTCTTGATTTCTCCGCAGAGCAGATCGGGGAGCACGGTGTCTGCCTTGGATTGCACGCGGACTGGAACGACTGCCTGAACCTGGGCGGCGGCGAGAGCGCGCTTGTATCGTTTCTGCATGTGTGGGCTCTGGAGCATTTCCTG
>CAOJHI010000318.1 GCA_948436005.1 uncultured Lachnospiraceae bacterium | reverse complement strand
CGTGCTGTTAAATGATGAAATCATGGAATTCTGCAACAAAGAGATGGCAAATGTCGTGCTCAGCATCGACGGCCGTAAGGAGGTACATGATTTCATGAGGCCGTTCCGAAGAGGAGACGGCAGCTATGACCTGATTCTGCCGAAGTTTAAGAAGTTTGCCAAGAGCAGGAATCAGGAAAAGTATTATGTGAGAGGTACTTTTACCCATCACAACCTTGATTTTTCAAAGGATATTCTGCATCTGGCCGATGAAGGGTTTGAGCAGATTTCCGTTGAACCGGTGGTGGCGCCGGAGGGAGAGGAGTACGCGTTACAGGAAGCGGATCTTCCGCAGATCCTTGCAGAGTATGATAAGCTGGCTGCAGAGATGGTGAAGCGGGAAAAAGAAGGAAAAGGCTTTACATTCTTTCACTATATGATTGATCTCACGGGAGGGCCGTGTGTATACAAACGGCTTTCCGGCTGCGGTTCCGGTACAGAGTATCTGGCCGTTACGCCGTGGGGCGACCTGTATCCGTGCCATCAGTTTGTGGGCATTGAGAAATACCTGATGGGCAATGTCGACGAAGGGATTACAAAGCCTGAAATTGTGGATGAGTTCAAATGCTGCAATGTTTACACGAAAGAAAAGTGCAGAAACTGCTTTGCTAAGTTTTACTGCAGCGGCGGATGTGCGGCAAATTCCTACAACTTCCACGGGACCATTCAGGACGCGTACGACATCGGATGCGAGCTTCAGCGAAAGCGCGTAGAGTGTGCAATTATGATAAAAGCAGCATTGGCCGATAATGCTGACAAAGAATAAAGGAGAGAGAATCATGAACAAGAAAAAAGCAAGAGTAGTTCTTGTCGGGATTGTTGCGCTGCTGGCATTGTTAATCTATACCTCAGCAGTGGGCATCGGCAAGACGGGCACCGGTTCAGCAAGAAACATCAAGCTTGGTCTGGACCTTTCAGGCGGCGTCAGTATCACGTATCAGGTAAAAGGCGATGAGTCACCTTCTTCCGAAGATATGAACGATACCGTGTACAAGCTGCAGCAGAGAGTACAGGGTTACAGTACAGAGGCACAGGTTTATCAGGAAGGCGCGAACCGTATCAACATCGAGATTCCGGGTGTAAGCGATGCAAACGCAATTCTGACAGAGCTTGGCAAGCCGGGTTCCCTTGAATTCCGTCTGGCAGACGGTACCGTAGTGCTGACTGGTACGCAGGTAGAGACAGCTTCCGCAGCACAGCAGCAGAATGAGCTGGGCAACCGCGAATATGTGGTACGTCTGGAGCTGAACAAGGATGGTACCAAGGCATTTGCAGATGCAACTTCCGCGAATGTTGGGAAAATTATTGAAATTGTATATGACAATCAGGTCATCAGTTCTCCGAGAGTAAACGAAGCAATCACAGGAGGTACAGCTTATATTTCAGGTATGGCTTCCGTGGAAGAGGCGCAGAACCTTGCTTCCTCCATCCGTATCGGTTCCCTTTCTCTTGAACTGGAAGAGATCCGTTCCAATGTAGTAGGTGCGCAGCTCGGTGAGGATGCGATCCGCACGAGCCTGATCGCAGGTGCGATTGGTCTGGCCATCGTGATCCTGTTTATGATTGGGGCTTATGCGCTTCCTGGTGTTGTTGCAGGTATCTCTCTTCTGGTTTATGTAGGACTGGATCTGGTACTGCTGAACGCCTTTGATATGACACTGACCCTGCCGGGTATTGCAGGTATTATTCTTTCCATCGGTATGGCAGTGGATGCAAACGTTATTATCTACGCGCGTATCCGTGAGGAGATCGCAGAAGGAAAATCAGTAAAGGCTTCCATCAAAACAGGTTTCCAGAAAGCATTGTCTGCAATTCTTGACGGAAATATCACAACATTGATTGCTGCTTTTGTGCTGAACCTGATGGGTACGGGAAGTGTCAAAGGATTTGCTCAGACGCTGGCCCTTGGTATTGTACTTTCCATGATTACGGCGCTTCTGGTTTCCAGACTCATTGTAAATGCACTGTATGAGCTGGGATTCAAAGACGAGAAGTATTACGGAAAAGCAAAACAGCATGCAGCGATTGATTTTATCGGCAAAAAGAATATCTGTTTTATTATTTCAGTCATTCTGGTTCTGTCCGGTCCGGTGTTTATGGGAATCCATGCAGCATCCGGCAATGACGCGTTGAACCTCAGCATGGACTTTAAGGGTGGTACGTCCACGAGCGTTATGTTCCAGGAAGATTTGAGTATTGATCAGCTGGATGCGGACGTGAAGCCGATTATCCGTGAGGTTACAGGAGACGCGGAAATTCAGACGCAGAAGGTAGCTGGTTCCAACCAGGTATACATTAAGACGAGAGTTCTGAGTATAGACGAACGTGAGCAGATATCAAAAGCAATCCAGGAAGCATATGCGCTTGGAGAAAAGGATATTTCCTTTGAGACAATCTCTTCCACGGTAAGTAATGAGATGCGTCAGGATGCTGTGATCGCGGTGATTATCGCAGCTCTGTGTATGCTGGTTTACATCTGGTTCCGTTTCAAGGATATCCGTTTTGCAGGCAGTGCGGTACTGGCGCTTCTGCATGACGTATTGGTAGTGTTTGCATGCTATGCGATTGTCCGTATTTCAGTCGGAAATACATTTATTGCATGTATGCTGACGATTGTCGGTTATTCTATCAATGCGACGATCGTTATCTTTG
>CAOJHI010000317.1 GCA_948436005.1 uncultured Lachnospiraceae bacterium | reverse complement strand
AGAGATGAACCATATACAGGACGAAAGCACAGCCATGAACAAGGCGCAGGATAAAAGCACAGAAGTGAACAGCGCACAGGACGGGAGCACAAAATGAAGCAGCTTGCAGCGGAAGAATACAGAGGAAAAGGCAGCAGAAGCAGTGCAGTAAATATAAAACGAAGAGGTGCATGATGGCAGAAAAAGAAAAGATAGTTTTGATTGACGGACACAGTATTTTGAACCGGGCGTTTTATGGCCTGCCGATTCTGACGAACAGTGAGGGGCTCCACACGAATGCCGTGTACGGGTTTATGAATATTCTTTTTAAGGTTCTGGAAAAAGAGAAGGCATCTTATGCGGCTGTGGCGTTTGATCTGAAAGCGCCGACGTTCCGGCATAAGATGTTTGACGGTTATAAAGGCACACGGAAACCCATGCCGCAGGAGCTCCATGAGCAGGTTCCTTTGATGAAAGAAATGCTGCGCGCTATGCAGATTCCGGTGATGGAGCTGGAAGGATTTGAGGCAGATGATATTCTCGGTACGGTTTCCAGCCAGATGGAACGGGCAGGGCTGGAGGTTTGTATTGTGTCCGGGGACCGGGATTTGCTGCAGCTTGCCAGGGATGAGGTGCGGATTCTGATTCCGAAGACAAAGGCTTCCGGGACAGAAATTGAAGAGTATTATGCAAAAGATGTGCTGGAGCGGTATCAGGTGACGCCGGTTCAGTTTATTGATGTAAAAGCACTGATGGGGGATACTTCTGACAATATTCCCGGAGTTCCGGGGATTGGGGAAAAGACGGCAACAAAGTTGATTGTACAGTATGGCTGTATTGAGGAGGCCTATGCGCATGTGGATGAAATCGGGCAGGCGAAGGCGCGGGAAGCCTTACGTGCACACTATGACCTGGCGCAGATGAGCAAGACGCTTGCAACGATTGACCTTGCTGCGCCGATTACGCTGGACCAGGATGCGGCACGGCTGGGAAATCTGTATACAAAAGAGGCGCTTGAGCTTTGCCGGCGTCTTGAGTTTAAAAATTTCCTGAATCGTTTTGAGGTAGAGGAAGAGAAGATGGATTCCCTTGCCTGCCATCTGGTCTGCGACTTTGGAGAGGCAGAAGCGCTGTTTGCAAAGGCAGCGGGGCAGGAAGCGGCATTTTTCCTGATACAGGAGGGCGGAAAGCTGCTCGGTCTCGCCATTTGTTTTGAGCAGGAAAATGCCTATTATCTGGAGGCAGGAGGATTTCTGACCAGAGAATACCTGTGCGGGAAGCTTTCTGACTTGATCAGCCAGGCGCCCCGGGTGTCTGCGATTTATCTGAAGGATCAGCTTTCTGATCTGAAGATAAGAGAACAGGACAGGAAAAAGCTGTTTGATACGGCCATTGCCGCGTATCTGCTGAATCCGCTGAAGGACAGCTATGAACCGGAAGATCTTGCACGGGAATATCTGGAACAGATGCAGCCGTCAAGAACCGAGCTTTTTGGGAAGAGTTTACTGTCGGAAGTGTTTCAGGAAAAACAGGAATTGTTTCTTTCGTGGGCATGCCGGATTCCGTCGGTTCTTTTGAACGTGCGCCCGGTTATGGAAAGACGTCTGGAAGAAGAGGGAATGCGGGAGCTTTTTGAAGAAGTGGAGCTGCCTCTTGTGTATCCACTTTTTCACATGCAGCAGGAAGGAATCCGCATCCAGGCAGACGAGCTGAAGGAATACGGGCAGCAGCTGGTTGGCCGGATTGCAGAACTGGAACAGAAGATTTATGATGCTGCAGGAGAAAGCTTTAATATTAATTCTCCAAAACAGCTTGGCGTGATTTTGTTTGAAAAGCTTCAGCTTCCGCATGGGAAAAAGACAAAGACTGGCTATTCTACAGCTGCGGATGTGCTGGACAAACTGGCCGTGGAGTATCCGATTGTATCGGACATTCTGGAATACCGGCAGATGACAAAGCTGAAATCAACGTATGCAGACGGGCTGGCAAATTTTATTGCTCCGGACGGACGGATTCATGGAAAGTTTCATCAGACTATTACCGCAACAGGGCGAATCAGCAGCACGGACCCAAATCTGCAGAATATTCCGATTCGGATGGAGCTTGGCAGGCTGATTCGAAAGGTGTTTGTGCCGGAGGACGGTTTCGTATTCCTCGATGCCGATTATTCACAGATTGAGCTGCGTGTACTGGCGCATCTTTCTGATGATGATATGCTGATTCAGGCGTATCAGGATGCGCAGGATATTCATACCATAACGGCATCCCAGGTGTTTCATGTGGCACCGGAGGAAGTGACGCCTCTGCTTCGCCGCAATGCAAAAGCGGTCAATTTCGGAATTGTTTACGGAATCAGTTCTTTTGGGCTGAGCCAGGATCTGAGCATTTCGCGCAAGGAAGCGCAGGAATATATTGAACAGTATTTTAAAACGTATCCCGGGATTAAACGTTTTCTCGACCGTGCGGTGGAGGAAGCGAAGGAAAAGGGATATGTGACAACCATGTTCGGGAGACGCAGGCCGGTGCCGGAGCTGCATTCCTCGAATTTTATGCAGCGCTCTTTCGGCGAGCGTGTGGCAATGAATGCACCGATTCAGGGTACGGCTGCGGATATCATTAAAATAGCAATGAACCGTGTGGACAGCTGGCTGCGCTCACACCAGATGCGTTCGAGGCTGATTTTGCAGGTGCATGATGAGCTTCTCGTTGAAACTGCGG
>CAOJHI010000316.1 GCA_948436005.1 uncultured Lachnospiraceae bacterium | reverse complement strand
ATCTGACGTGCAACGCTTGTATCCCAGCTCTGTGCAATCATGGTTCCTACCGGATAAGCGGTACAGAACTGATAGTAAGTAGTTCCGTCTTCTTCATAGCTCTGTGTTACACGAAGACCTGCCGGTCCGTCTGCGTTTGTGGTATTCGGGATCATACGGCTTTCAATATAAAGGCCGCATGTCTCGCCAGCTTCACCGCGTACCCACAGATTATCAATTGCCTGTGCTGCTTCTGCATTCAAATATCTGGTGCTCGGAGAAGTTCCTCCTGCGGACTGGCCGTCTGCGTTCGGCGATTTGTTTCCGCCTTCTACCATATTTGCCAGCTCTTCAATACTCATACCGGAAACAAACTGCTCCATAGTCAGCACTCCGTTATAAACATCAAGAAGTGTATAGTATTCTGCGGTTCCGTCTGCCTCGCTGCCGCTCTTTACGCGGTAGTCTGCCAGCTCTGCCGGTTTCTCTGATACTGCATTGCCCTCTGAATCGTAGTAAACCTTGTTTACATTATAAGCAATATTGGTCTCATAATTGTAACCATTTACTGCCACATCTTCTGTCGTAGCTGAAATATACTCGTTTACATCTTCATACGTAGCGCCGTCAGCCAGAGCCGGATATACGCTTTCCGTATTCTCAATGTCTGCGCCTGCAAGAGAGATTGCAACTGCATTTTCTGTTGTCTTTCCGTCACTGTACATGCTTCCGGATGCGCCTGCCTCCTTGAATGCATCGCGCAGTGTGTTGAGATTTTCTACGTTCTCTTCCACGCTCAGTTCAATTTTGGCATTGTACGGCGGTGTTCCGCGTCCGCTTCCATTGCTGTTGTCAGAACCACCCACGTTGCCGCCGTCACGGTCTACGGTCATCTGGTTTGTGAGCTGTTCTGTGATAACCGTTTCATCCAGTGTGATCACTGCTGCCGGTTCTGTGTTACGGGAACTGTTGCCGACACGGATGACATAATCGCCTGCCTCCATCACATAAGCAGCCTGCGCTTCATCATAGGAAGACATTTCTGTCGTATTAAAGCTGATTGTCAGCGTCTGCGACTGTCCCGGAGCCAGATTGTCTGTTTTTCCGAAACCTGCCAGTTCCTGGTACGGCTTGTCCAGATTTCCGGCTGGTGCAGAGAAGTAAACTTCAACAACTTCTTTTCCGGAGTATGTATCACCGGTATTTGTTACCGTAGCTGTTACAGTTACTTTATCTCCATCCGCTGTTACACTGTCCGTCACAACATCAAAATTTGTGTAAGAAAGTCCGTATCCGAACTCATAGTTTACCTTTTCCGGAGCAAACGTATCGAAATAACGATAGCCCACATAGATATCTTCCAGATAGTACTCCACAAAAGATGACCACGGGTCGTCTTCATTGATCGCTGCAAAATGCTCGGTAGACGGATAATCCGTAATATCAGAAGCCCACGTATCTACCAGTTTGCCGGAAGGCGTCACGGTACCGTTTAATACCTGTACCAGCGCATCACCGCTGAGCATACCCGGATTGGACATCAGTACCAGCGCATCCGCGCCAGACTCGTCAAACCAGCTGGAATCAATGCTGATTACATTCAGAACAACGATACATTTATCAAACACAGAGCTGAGCAGCTGGATGTTGCCAAGTTCTGTATCGCTCAGGTAATAATCACCCTTTGTCGGCGTACGGTCAGCGCCTTCACCTGCATTTCTGCGCACAACGTAGATTGCGGTGTCCGTCTTCTGCGCCATATCAGCGACCTGGCTGTAGGTCAGCATCCAGTCCTCCGGCAGCGCGCCGCGTCCCATACCGGATACTGCATAGCTGTTGATTTCATCGTACTCCCGCAGATAATCCTCGGTCAGTACATTGTAGCCTGCATTCTTGAAACCATCGAGTACGGAAGAAGCGATTGCCACACCATCCACATGGCTTCCGTCCGGATATACAATACGATTATTTACTGCACCGGAACCGGTACCGCCCTTGATCGTCTGAACTGCGCCTGCGCCATAAAGTGCTACGTCTCCGCTTCCTGCCATCGGCAGTACATTGTTGTTGTTCTCAAGAAGGACCATACCCTCTGTCGCCATCTGAAGCGAAATCATCGCACTGTCGATCTCGTGCTGTGTTACCTCCGGTGAAGTTGCGGCGCCCGGTCCTGCTGCCAGCACACTTCCTGTGGCGCCGAGCACCATAGAGCCGGTCAGCACGGCAGCCATTACTTTTTTGCCTGTGTTTCTTTTCATACATGCTCTCCTTTCTGTCAAAAAACTCCAAACGCTTTTTACAGAAATAAGTATAGCAGGCAGATTCAGGCCCTTGTTTTCAATTTTTTGCGGACACGTGCAGTATATTGCAAAATCAGAAGCAAATTTTTGCACTGCTGCACTTTTTTGTTGCTGCATTTATTGTGAAAAACACCTCAGATAAACCGTCAGACAGTCATCCCCTTCCAGGCAGTACGGCTTTGTCTCCACATCGTCAAACAATCCTGCAAACTGAGCTGATTCCAAAATCAGATTTAAGATACGGATTACGCTTCTTTGCAGATCTCCGAGCGTAATATTGTTCTTTTTATAAGTTCCCCGGTAAATGACCGTTGTTGTCCCGCCGTTGTCATTCACTGACACACAGCTGCCAAGCTCATCCAGCATCTTTTTGACCGGGACCGTAACGAGTGCCCCATTTTCATCCGGCACTTCGCATACCGCACGCTGAAATA
>CAOJHI010000315.1 GCA_948436005.1 uncultured Lachnospiraceae bacterium | reverse complement strand
CGGAAGCGGGTTTAAGATCGCCATGCGCGATCTGGAAATCCGCGGCGCCGGAAACCTGCTGGGCAGTGAGCAGCACGGACACATGGAGTCCGTGGGGTACGATCTGTATTGCAAGCTTTTGAATGAATCAGTGAAAGAGCTGCAGGGTCAGACTGTGGCTGAGGAGGCGTATGAGACGGTTGTAGATATGGATGTGGATGCCTTTATTCCGGAGCGATATATCAAAAATGAATACCAGAAGCTCGATATTTACAAGCGGATTGCAGGAATCCGGACAGAAGAGGAATACGACGACATGCTCGAGGAGCTGATGGACCGTTTCGGGGAACCGCCGCGCTGCGTCCAGAATCTTCTGATGATCGCACGGCTGCGCGCAATGGCGCATGAGTCGTATGTGACAGAGCTGACGCAGAAAGGGGACGAAATTAAAATAACCATGTATGAGAAAGCACGGATTGACACGACCAGGATTGACGGTCTGCTCAAAGGATATAAGGGCAGGCTGAAATTCAAGGTGGATGCGGTTCCGTATTTCCTGTATCAGCGTCCGAAAACCGCAAAGAAGGACAGCGAGACAGTGATACAGCTTGTTAAGGAGCTGGTGGAGGCAGTGCGGACACTGCGCCAGTGATCACAGGGGGAAGCAGTAATCAGCAAGACTCAGAACTGCAAGGTGGTACGGTAAAGCAGCCAGAACCGCAGAAGGAAAGCCAGAACAGGAAGTTTGGGATAATCAAAGAAACAGGGGGCGGTACAGAAATAAAGTAGTTGCAGGATGCAGAAAAAACGGCTATAATGATAGAATGAATTTAATACAGGAGAATTATGCCAAAAATCAGGGTATATTTTCCTGTTTGCACCATATACGGGGCGAAGAATGGAGGAAATCATGAGAAAAGGTTTAAAGAAAGCAGCCGTTCTGGGATTGAGCGCCGGTCTTGCGCTGACATCTGTTGCAGGCTGCTCCAAAAAGGACAAATTTGATGCAGAGGCAGCAGCTGTTACGGTGAATGATGCTACGGTTTCAGCGGGGGTATTGAATCTTGCGGTACGTTATAATCAGGCAGGATATGAGTCCATGTATATGTCATTCGGACTTACGGACCCATTCAACCAGGATTTGACCGGAATGGGCACTACGATCGGTATGGATCTGAAAACCCAGCTTGCGACAGAGATGACACATGCACTGCTGGCAGAACAGAAGATGAGCGATTACAATGTCTCGATTTCCGATGAAGACAAAGAAAAGATCAAGACAGCGGCAGCAGGGTTTATTGCGGCAAATGAAGAAGAGGTTCTGAAAGAAATGGGCGTTACGCAGGAAATTGCAGAGCGTTATCTGGAACTGATTACGATTCAGTCCCGGGTAGAGCGTGAAATGTGTGCGGACGTTGATACAGAGGTGTCAGATGAGGAGGCAGCACAGAGGAAGGTGCAGTATGTGCTGTTTACACCGGAATCTGAAACAGAATCAGAGGCAGCGACAGAAGCAGGAACTGAGCAGGAGAGTGCTGAAGATAAGACGGAAAAAGTTACGGAAGCAGTAACAGAAGCTCAGGAAGATTCGGAAACTGAGACCGAGGCACAGACAGCTGGCCTGACTGAAAATACTGCGACAAAGACGCAGACAGCATCAGAGACTGAGACCGAAGCGGCAGAGACAGAAAACAAAGCAAGTGAGACAGAAACAGAAGCAGGCGAGACCGAAAAGGCAGTGACAGCATCCGCAGACGGCGAGACAGAAGCAGAGACTAAGGCTGATGGCACGGAAGCTGCAACAGAAAACAGCACTGAGGCGGCAGAGACGGAAGCAGCTACAGAGGCGGAGACTGAGACAGAAGATCCGGAGACGGCGGCAGCCAAGGAAAGAGCTCGCGTACATGCTGCGGAAATGATTGAAAAAGTAAAGGCCGGCGGGGATTTTGAAGAAACTGCAACAGAAATGGGCAAGACAGCAAGTACGACGACGTTTGGCGCCGATTATTCTCTGACAGAGCTTGTGGCAGCGACAGACGGTCTGGCGGATGATACATTGGTAGAAACACCGGTTGAGACGGCAAACGGATATTATGTAGTGAAGCTTGTTTCACAGCTTGACCGTGATGCAACAGACAATGCAAAGACCAATATTGTAAATCAGCGCAAGAATGACCGTATCTCTGAGCTGTATACAGAGTGGACAGAGGCCGGAAAAGTATCAATCGACACAGAAGTCCTGGCTAAGATTACATTTGATTACCATCTGGTACTGCCGGAAGAGGAACCGGAGACTTCTGCAGAGGAGGAAACAGAGGCAAAGACTGAGGCAGGTACTGAAGCGAAGACAGAAACAGAGTCAGCTACAGAAGCAAAGACAGAGGCGGACACAGAGAAAGCTGAGACAGAAACAGAAGCTGCTGGGACAGAAGCAAACGCAAAAGTTGCTGATACGGAGGCTGACACAGAAGCGGCTGATACTGAGGCAGCAACGGAAGCGGATACTGAGGCAAAAGATGCTCAGACAGAGAGCAAAGAGAGTGAAACATCCGCGAAAAAGAGTGCAGTAAAATAAAAGAAGCAAAAATAGTCGCAGATCCGGGAAACGGGTTTGCGGCTATTCTTATAAAGGGCTGTCGTGCGGAATAAGTTTTGGCTGCGGCGGCACAATTTTAAGCTCAGTGCAGGAGGCAGAATGCGACAGAATATTTTTTTGATTGGTTTTATGGGGGCAGGCAAATCTACGGTT
>CAOJHI010000314.1 GCA_948436005.1 uncultured Lachnospiraceae bacterium | reverse complement strand
GGACGAAAAACGCCGGCAAAAACGCAGGGCAGCTGTTTTCATACCATTTTTTTTGCTGTCCTCGTTTAGTTTGCTCGTTCCGGGCATTTTTCTTTCTGCCTTTCAGGTAGAAGCCATGCATGCAGTTTTGACAGCGGCAATTCTGGCTATGAGTGCTTTTTTTACCTGGTTCTTTCTGGAACGGTGGCTGGATGGCTATATGCGTATTCTGGGGTCTTTGTTTCTGCTTGTTCTGTATGGGGCGGTCTGCTTTCTTTTTCAACACGAAATCGAACGGGGATTTTACTGGGTGGCGGATGCGGTTATGCGCAGGATTAATTACGTATATGAAGGCAATCTGTCCATGTTTTACAGCGGGACAAAGCAGGATGGCATGGCATTTTTGCTTGCAGTTCTTTTTCCTGTCAATGGTATTTTGGCGGCCGGAATCGTTAGGCGGCCTTATTTTGCTTTGATTTTAGCTGTTTTGTTTCCTGTTTTGGCTGTATCGGCCGCAGCAGGTGGACAGCCGGATTTCGTCTGGCTGTATTTTGTATGCATTGGGATGTTCGTTGTTTTTGCATCATCGCGCAGCCTTGTTCCAGGGTGGAGCGTAGCTGCTTTTGCAGGAATGCTCGCAATCTGCATTTCTCTGCCGTCCTGGGGGATGATGCAGGCAGCTGCTAAGTTCCCGGAAACCGGATTTTCAAAAAAGGCAGCAAAGCTGGAAACAAAGTTGCTTCAGTCTGTGTGGCATCTGCTTCCGCAGCTGTCCGGAGGAAGGCTTCAGATGTCTGTGGAAGGAATCGGGGGAGGCGTTGAAAACGGCGTACTCGGTGCAGTGGACGGCTATTTTTTCAGCGGAACAGAAGTTCTTCGGGTAACGAGCAGCCAGAAACCGAGGGAGACGGTTTACCTGAAGGGGTATATAGGGGAAAACTATACAGGAAGCTGTTTTGAAGCAGGAGACGCAGAGCGTTTTCAGAATGCGGCTGCATCATGGAAGACAGAAGGAAATTCTTCTGTTTATGTGCAGAATCTGCCATTTTTGCGGATGATGTATTATGAGAATTTCGGAGAGACGGAGCGCGTACAAAACAGTGGAGGAAATCAGGGCATATCAGAAAACGGAACCACGCAGAATATACCGATATCCGGAGCGGCAGGGACGAAGCAAAAAGATGAGACAGTAGCAGCCATATCGGCAAATAATAGGATGGAAGATGGCTTGCAGACAACTGCAAATACAATTTCTGTCGAAAATTTGAATGCCAATACTGCGTATACTTATGTACCGTATCTTTCTTTTCTGAATGATAACTATCAGATCTACGGCGGTGATGGTTATACAGGCGGTCAGACCATTCAGAATGATGTATTTCCCTGCTACTGGAGGGAAAATTACCGGGAGGCAATGGAAGCAAGGCGCGATGCGGGAAACGGGGACAGTGTGCTTGACCGTGTAGAAGCCCAGTACCGTGCGTATTGTGAACAGGGCGGCCTGGCGATACCGGAGGAAGGTCTTGGCCGTCTGAAAGAGGCGTGCGAGAAAGCAGTAGAAGAGAACAACTGGGATCTGGAACAGTCTTTACAGCGCCCGGCCTGGAAAATTGCGGATCAAATAGCAGAAATCAGACAGTATATTTTGAAAGTACTGATGACATCCTGCAGTTTTGGGCTGGATGTGGATGCGCTTCCGGAAGGTATGGATTTTGTGGAACATTTTCTGTATGATACAGGCGAAGGGTACAGCATGCATTTTGCAGCAGCGGCAACTATGATGTTCCGCCTGTGCGGAGTGCCTGCCAGGTATGTTGTTGGGTATGTGGCGCCAAAAGAGATTTTTACGGAAAGTGAGGACGGTTCATGGACAGCTGTTTTGCAGGATGACAATGCCCATGCGTGGACGGAAATTTACCAGCCGTTTCTTGGGTGGATGCCTGTAGAGGTGACGCCGGGCATGGAGGCGGAACTGTCAGAAGAATTTTATACACAGGAAGAGAATGCGCAGGAGCCGACAGAGGTTCCGGAAGATGAAACGGAAAATGCTTTAACGGAGAAAAGACAGTCGGCCGCAGGAAAGGCTGCAGAGTATATAGCAAAAAACTGGATTGGAATCGCGGCAGGTATGCTGTTGGCGGCTTTCACGGCACTGGCAGGATGGACCATTTCCAGACTCAGAAAGGCGAGAAAGCACAGGCTTGGGCTTGGAATGGAGCCGCGGGAGCGCATTTTGGCCCTGTATCGCTCTTTATACAGACTTTTGGTGTATTGTGGAATGCCGGAGGAGTATTCCGTAATGGAAGAGGATATGCTGCCGGAATATTTTGCGCAG
This sequence comes from uncultured Lachnospiraceae bacterium, assembly GCA_948436005.1. Classification (GTDB taxonomy): domain Bacteria; phylum Bacillota; class Clostridia; order Lachnospirales; family Lachnospiraceae; genus Choladousia. Next base: position 433 of record CAOJHI010000314.1, on the reverse strand, counting down.
ATATATGAAGAAATAACAGAGAAAGAATTGGCAGCCTTTAAAACACAAATTCTGGAGGCGAGCTTCGGCAGAGAGAAACTGACAGAGTCTGATGCAGATCATATGCAGGCATTGTATCAGGCAAGTCAAAAAAAGCTGAGACGGCAGTTGTCTGTCCGAAACAGGATGAGATATTTCATGGAAGTATAAGCGGAAAATCCCCGGAAATACCGGGGGTTTTTCTGTAAAGCTGTCATAATACAGAAAAAAATAAAAAAATTTCCAAAAAGGTGTTGACAAAAGAGAAATAACATGATAGTTTATAGAAGCTGCTTCGATAAATCACTTCGAAACACAGCACAGGAAATAAAACAAAAGCATCAAAAAAAGTATTAAAAAGAAGCACCTTGATAACTGAACAGTGAGACAACCTTGAAAAGATTCTAAGAGATTT
>CAOJHI010000313.1 GCA_948436005.1 uncultured Lachnospiraceae bacterium | reverse complement strand
CTAAGCGCCAAACGAATTTAGTACCGCTGCGTGCCGACGGGTGCGGAAGCGCGTTTGTTTAGGAATCCAGGCTTCCTTGCGGGCGTCCGGAACCACAATTCTCCCAGCATTTGCCTCCCCCATCCGGAAAATTTAATGATTGATACGGTTGCACCGCAACCCCCGTCAGTGTTATACTTTGAATAACAGCGTCCTCTCATATCCTGACGCTGAAACAGGTGAAAAAATTGAAAAGAAGAATTGAACAATTATTAAATGGAATATTTGAATATGACCATCCTGCGCTTGTGATGACGCCCGGACAGCTTACCATTACAGCGCAGCCGGATACTGCAGTACGCGGGAGCTTTCGGCTGGAAAGTGAAGATCACAGGAAAATCAAAGGTTTTTTGTATGCCTCGAGTCCGCGCGTGATCTGTGAACCAGTGGAGTTTCAGGGACTTTCCAATGAGATCCATTATCAGGTCGATACGAGTGGCCTTACAGCCGGAACGCAGGTCAATGGCGTGATTACGGTTTGCAGTGATCTCGGTGAATATGAGCTGCCGTACGCTCTGCGTGTTGAGGAAGAGGATGACGACAGCGCATCATGGGAGCTGTGCAGCCTTTCTGAGATTACAGATATGGCACGGATGGATTTTCATCTGGCATACCGTTTGTTTGTATCCCCAGTTTTTGAACGGTTTCTGAATGAAAAACATACAGAGCTTCTGGCGCTTTATCACGGTCTGATGGCCGGGGAGCCAGGACTTTACAGCCTGGAGGAGTTTCTGGTCGGAATAGGGAAAAAGAAACCCGCGCTGTTTGAGACAGACAGGGCGCTCCTTGATGTCGGGAACCTGTGCGAGCCGGTCAGGGAAGTGCTGCGCGTGGAACGGAGCAGTTGGGGATTTGGTGAGCTGAGGATTGAGTCGGATGCAAGGTTTCTGCGCCCCGAAAAAAGGACACTCACGACAGAAGAGTTTGCAGGCAGTACGTATGATCTCAGCCTGGTGATTGATACGAATCTGATGCACAGCGGGGCAAATTATGCGAGGCTGTCTCTTATAGGAGGGACACAGTCGATCACGATAGAAGTTCGTGCGAAGAAGACAGGGAATGCGGAGAAGGTCAGGGCGCATCACATCTGTAAGATCATGCAGAAGGAGCTGGAGGCGCTGTACGTAAATTTCCGGTTGAAGCGCATTGACCTGACAACCTGGGTGGAGCGTTCTGTCAGTGTGATTAACAGTTACAAACGCGCCGGTGGCTTGGATCCTTTTGCTGATCTTTTTCTTGTGCAGCTCTATTTTGCGGACGGGAAAAAACAGAAAGCTTATAAGCTCCTGGAAACCCTGGAGAACCAGAAATACCGGCTGAATACCCCGGAGCGTTACGGCTATTACCTCTATATGTCAACCTTTTTCTACCATGAAGCGTCTTACGTGGACCGGGTGGAGGAGGAAGTGACAAGGATGTTTTTCAGGGACAAGACCAACTGGAAGCTTCAGTGGATTTTGCTGTACCTGAAAGAAGAGCTGTTAAATAACGAAAATGCAAAGTATGAGGCAGTTGCAGAGCAGTTCCGTTACGGCTGCCGCAGCCGCATTATGTATCTTGAAGCATACCAGGCTTTGAAAAAAAATCCGTTTCTGATGCGTTATCTCGGCGAGTATGAGCTGCAGCTGCTGCGTTTTGCAGCACGTGAAGGAATACTGACCGCAGAGATTGTGCGTCAGGTATCAGGGCTTACGGTGCATCACAGCCGTTTTGACCGCAGGCTGTATGAGGTGCTTGCGGCCGGGTTTGCGCTTTATCCATCCGAGGATCTGGTGAAATCCATCTGTATTTTGCTGATGAAGGGTGACAAAAAGGAGCCCTGTTATTTCCAGTGGTACGCGAAAGGTGTGGAGAATGGCCTGCGTATTACGGGGTTATATGAATATTATATGGAAAGTATGGAAAATCTGGATTTGCAGTCCATGCCGCAGGTTATCCGCATGTACTTTGCATACGATCATTCGCTTGACTATCGCCGTCGTGCGGCGATTTACCGCAGCATTACGGAGAATCGTGAGAATGATGCGCAGACGTATCATCATTATCGGGCTGCGATGGAACGATTTGCGATTGATCAGATTGAAAGCAGCAGGATTTCTGACGATCTGGCAGTCCTGTATGAAGCGTTTCTTCGCAAAAGCATTCTGACAAGACCGATGGCAGAAAAGATGCTCCGGATTTTGTTTACCTGGGAGGTCAGCTGCCATGACAGTCGGATGCGCAGACTGATCGTGTGCTCAAAATATCTGGCGGGCGAGCAGCAGGCACTCTTTGCGGACGGAAAGGCATGTATCCCAATCTATGATCCGGACAGTGTGCTCCTGGTGGAAGACGGGCAGGGACACAGGTATCATGCGGATGGGCTCTGTGTCCGGCGGAAGCTGTTTGAGAATGAAGATATCCTTGGCTGGTGTGCACAGAAAGCGCCTGATTATCCGGGGCTGCTGCTGTATCTGTGTTCCCAGTGTCTCGCAGAAGGGCTGATTAATCAGAATACACTTCCATATTTCTGCAGTGCTTCTGAGATAAGTGACTTTTCCGAAACATTCCGGGACGCACTGCGAAGAGCGATGTTTGGTTATTATGCGGAGCATATCCGGGATGAATCCCTGCCCGATTTTTTGGAGCGTATTCCGTATCTGGAATATGTCAGGGTAGATAAGACGACACTGATCGTGCTGCTTGCTGAGGAGGGAAAATGCGCGGATGCGTTTGCTCTCCTGGATGCCTACGGGGCAGAAGGAATT
>CAOJHI010000312.1 GCA_948436005.1 uncultured Lachnospiraceae bacterium | reverse complement strand
TTCAGCATTTATCTATTGACATTTATAAACCGGACTTTCTTTGTCTTGGCCCTGTTTTTATCCGCCATTCAGCAATAGAAATCATCTATTCCCGCAGCAGTGCATCTGCAAGCCTGCCAAACTGCTCCAGCGTCAGCGCCTCACCGCGGATATTTTCCGGCAGGCCCGCTTTCTCCAGCGCTCCCGCAAGCTCATCTTTTCCATACGGAAGCTCCGGCGCATTTTTTAATCCGTTTATCAGTGTCTTTCGCCTCTGGTTAAACGATGCACGAATCAGAGCAAACAGCAGCTTTTCATCTTTCACCTTCACCGGTGGCTCCTGATACCGTGTCAGGCGAATTACCGCGCTGCCGACATTCGGCCGCGGGATAAAGCAGTTCGGCGGCACATTCGCCGCAATATACGGCTCTGCATAATACTGCACAGCCAGAGAAAGGGCCCCGTAGTCCTTTGTTCCAGGCCCTGCCTGCATCCGCTGCGCCACTTCCTTTTGCACCATCACTGCAATACAGTCCAACGGAACCTGACTTTCCAGAAGTCCCATAATGATCGGCGTTGTAATATAATAAGGAAGATTTGCCACCACCTTAATCGGCCTGCCTCCGTTTTTCTCACGCGCAATGGCAGCAATATCCGTTTTCAGAATATCCTGGTTTAAAATCGTAACATTGTCATACTCTGCAAGCGTCTCCTGAAGGATCGGAATCAGATTCCGGTCAATCTCCACAGCCGTCACTTCCCTGGCTGCTTCTGCCAGATATTGCGTCATAGTTCCAATACCCGGACCGATTTCCAACACAAAATCATCCTTAGTAATTCCCGCTGCCGCTATAATCTTATTCAGCACATGCGCATCAATCAAAAAGTTCTGGCCAAATTTCTTTTGAAAATAAAAACTGTATTTTTGAATTACCTCAATCGTCTTCTGAGGATTCGAAAGCTTTTCCATTTATCCGCTCCATTCATCATGTCCCGTGAAAAGTAACTGGCCAAAGCTTCTGCATAATTTTTTCCTGTCAGTTCCATCTTTTCCATACGACACACCATATTTTATTAAGTACACAATTCATGTACCGACTTGCTTCACTTCCTCAGCCTCAGATCACGCTCAGCTTTCGGATATACACGCAGCGCATTTTTCCAGGTGGCTTCTTCCACCTCTTCAGGAGTAAGTCCCTTTATCCGGGCAATGGCATCAATCACAAGGCCCAGATACAAAGAAGAATTCCGCTCCCCACGGTGGGGCGCCGGCGCCAGATACGGGCAGTCCGTCTCCAATACAATCCGCTCCAGAGGAACTGCCTCTACAACTTCCTTAATCACCCTTGCGTTTTTGAATGTCACAACACCGCCGATGCCAATATAATACCCCAGCTCCACATAAGCCAGTGCTACAAACGAAGACGCAGAAAAACAGTGAATGATGCCACCCGTCGTCCCGGCATGGTACTGCTTGATAATCTGAAACGTATCCTCTGTAGCCTCTCTGCTGTGAATATTCACCGGAAGTCCGACATCACGCGCCATCTGAAGCTGCCGGATAAACCATTCTTTCTGAAATTCATGCGTTTCCTTGTCCCAGTAATAATCCAGACCGATCTCACCGACTGCCACTGTCTTCGGCTTGCGGCACAGATCATACATCCACAAAAGCTTCTGCTCATCCAGCGCTCCAACCTCGTCCGGATGCACACCGACAGCGGCATACACAAACGGATATTTTTCTGCCAGCTCCTGGCTTGCCTGTACGCCGCGCAGAGACGCGCCTACATTTACCACTGCACCAACTCTATTTGCCGCAAGCTGCCCCAGCAGGGCATCCCGGTCTTCGTCAAATGCCTGATCGTCATAATGCGCATGTGTATCAAAAATCATTTCGCCGTCTCCTCCAGCATCTCATCTATCAGTTTACTCCAGTTTTTTTTCGATTTTGCTCCCACACAGACCTCTCCAACCTGCTTTCCTTCCCGATCCAGGAAAATTGTGGTCGGAACTCCCTGCACCTGACCAAGATAATTCACCTTAAGACTCTGAGACATCACCAAATGCGTATAATCCGCTCCTGTCGCCTCAACAATTTTCTCAGCCGCTTCATTTCCCGGCTCCCTTACATCAGCAATGATACCGATCAGGCGTACTCCTTTTTCAGCATATTCCTCCGCCAGTTCTCCAAGATCCGGCATTTCATTAATACACGGACCGCAGAACGTCCCCCAGATATTCACCATATTCAGATCTGCCTCCGCAAAAATATTCTGGTCAACCTTCTCGCCATCCAGTGTCACGGTCTCAAAAACACCAAAAAGCCCATCCGACAGATCAACCTCCTGAGTCGCCTCGGTACCATCCTCTGAAACTGTTTCTGCTTCCGATTGGCCTGCTGCATCCGTTTCACGTTCTGTATCTGTATGCGCCTCTGAATTTATCTCTGTTTCTGTCCCCGGCGTCTCTGAATTTTTCTCCGTTTCTGTCCCCGGCGTCTCTGAATTTTTCTCCGTTTCTGTCCCCCGCCTCTCTGAATTTTTCTCCGTTTCTATCTCCGGCGTCTCCGAATTTTTCTCCGTTTCTGTCTCCGGCCTCTCTGAATTTTTCTCCGTTTCTGTCTCCGCCTGCTTCCCTGAGTCTGTCTCCGTTTCCGTCTCTGCACGCTTCCCAGTATCTGTCTCCGTATTTGATTCGGAGATCATCTCCGAATCTTTCTCCGTTACCTTCTCTGTTTTCCTATCCGTCTGTGCCTCTGTATGTGTCTCCTTTAATTCCTTCTTCGTATTTCCGCCCGAACACCCTCCAAGCA
>CAOJHI010000311.1 GCA_948436005.1 uncultured Lachnospiraceae bacterium | reverse complement strand
GACTGCCCGCCATGGCACTTTTTTTGAGATGCTGGGCAATTTCTCTTTTGGAGACTATTTCAAAAAAGAAGCAATCAGCTGGTCCTGGGAATTTCTGACAGAGGTTGTGGGACTTGACCCGGAGCGTCTGTATCCGTCAGTTTATCTGGAGGATGATGAGGCATGGAATATCTGGCATGAGCAGGTAGGGATTCCGGAGGAGCGGATTTTCCGTTTTGGAAAAGAGGACAACTTCTGGGAGCACGGCGCAGGACCGTGCGGGCCGTGTTCTGAGATTTATTATGACCGTGGAGAAAAGTATGGCTGCGGGCAGCCGGGGTGTACCGTAGGATGTGACTGCGACCGTTATATTGAAGTGTGGAATAATGTATTTACCCAGTTTGAGAACGATGGGAAAGGCAATTATGAGCTGCTGAAGCAGAAAAATATTGATACAGGTATGGGCCTGGAGCGTCTGGCTGTTGTAGTGCAGGATGTGGATTCCATTTTTGACGTGGATACGATGCAGGACCTGAGGGATAAGGTCTGTGAATTTGCGCATACTGTATACAAGACAGATGAGAAAAAAGATGTTTCGATTCGTCTGATTGTAGACCATATCCGTTCGTCAACTTTCATGATTTCAGACGGTATCATGCCGACAAACGAAGGCCGCGGCTATGTTCTGCGCCGTCTGATCCGCCGTGCAGCGCGCCATGGGCGTATGCTTGGCATTGAGGGAAGCTTTTTACCGAAGCTGAGCGAGACAGTAATCAAAGGTTCCAAAGACGGTTATCCGGAGCTCGAGGAAAAGAAAGATTTTATTTTCAAGGTGCTTGCACAGGAAGAAGAGAAATTCAGCCGTACAATCGACCAGGGCCTGAGTATTCTCTCCGAGATGGAGGCAGAGCTTGCAGAGAAGGGACAGAAGGTGCTCGAAGGCAAAGATGCGTTTGTATTGTATGACACCTATGGATTCCCGCTTGACCTGACAAGAGAAATCCTTGAAGAAAAGGGATATACCATTGATGAGGAAGGCTTTAAAGCGTGCATGGAAAACCAGCGTCAGATGGCCCGAAAGGCAAGAGGTACCACGAACTACATGGGTGCAGATGCCACGGTATATGACCAGATACCGGCAGATGTGACGACAGAGTTTACGGGGTACAATTCCCTTACGGATGAGTCAGAGATTACGGTTCTGACAACGCAGACTGAGCTGACAGAAGCACTCACAGAAGGCATCCGCGGTACTGTGATTACACGGAAGACACCGTTTTATGCCACAATGGGCGGACAGGAAGGCGACAAGGGCGTGATTTCCTGTGAGTCGGGCAGGTTTATTGTTGAAGATACCATCCATCTGCTTGGCGGCAAATACGGACATGTGGGTTACATGGCAGAGGGTATGATCAAGGCCGGCGACGTGGTGAAACTGGCCGTAGATGAGCAGGGAAGAAAGAATACCTGCAAAAACCACAGTGCAACACACTTGCTCCAGAAAGCATTAAAAACAGTGCTTGGCTCACACGTAGAGCAGAAGGGTTCTCTGGTGAACCCGGACAGGCTACGTTTTGACTTTGCCCATTTCCAGGCCATGACGCCGGAGGAGATTGCAAAGACAGAGGAGATCGTAAACCGTGAGATCGCGGCAGGACTGAAGGTTCAGACTGATGTGATGGGCATTGCGGAGGCGAAAAAGACAGGCGCAATGGCTCTGTTTGGTGAAAAATACGGCGATGAGGTGCGGGTGGTATCCATGGGCGATTTTTCCAAGGAGCTGTGCGGCGGTACGCATGTAGGAAATACCTCAGATATCGCAGTGTTTAAGATTGTCTCTGAGTCCGGAATCGCAGCAGGCACACGCCGTATTGAAGCGCTGACCGGCGACGGTGTGTTCGGATATTATAAGACAGCGGAGCAGGAACTTCACGAGGCTGCAAAGCTTCTGAAAACGACGCCGTCCGGAATCCTGGAAAAGATCTCTGCACTGCAGGCAGAGCTTAAGGCTGTGATGAGTGAAAATGAGTCCCTGAAGAGTAAGCTGGCAAAGGATGCGCTGGGCGACGTCATGGATCAGGTATGTGAAATTGAAGGCGTGAAGCTGCTTGCATCGAAGCTGGAGGGCGTGGATATGAATGGCCTGCGTGATCTGGGAGACCAGCTCCGCGAGAAGCTTGGAGAGGGCGTTGTACTTCTGGCAGCTGTAAATGACGGCAAGGTGAATCTCATGGCAGCGGCTACGCCGGGGGCTATGGAACGCGGCGCCCATGCAGGAAATCTGATCAAAGGAATTGCGGCACTTGTTGGCGGCGGCGGCGGCGGACGTCCGAATATGGCGCAGGCAGGCGGCAAAAATCCGGATGGAATTGACGCAGCCCTGGAGAAAGCCAAAGAGGTTTTGAAAGATCAGATCAGCCATTGAAAAAGTTTTCATCTTTTTTAAGAAAATTCTGGAAAAAGAGTTGACGAAAACAGAAAATATGGTATACTACTTAATAGTGCAATTAAAATACCCAGACAGTTGTATTGTGCACAATCTGCAACTGGAGGGAGGTTAGGTGTGAGACAATGTCAAATGTTATCGTAAAAGAAAACGAGACTCTGGACAGCGCTCTTCGCCGTTTCAAAAGAAACTGTGCGAAAGCTGGTATCCAGCAGGAGATTCGTAAAAGAGAGCATTATGAGAAGCCGAGCGTAAGACGCAAGAAAAAGTCTGAAGCGGCCCGTAAGCGTAAATTCAATTAATGTGCAGTAAAATCCCTGGTCATTTTCTATGGTCAGGGATTTTTTCAAATCAAAAGCGTAGGTTTGTTGTGAATGCCAG
>CAOJHI010000310.1 GCA_948436005.1 uncultured Lachnospiraceae bacterium | reverse complement strand
CAGGGTCCGTTTCCTTTGTCCGGCACGTTCCGATAAATTTCCCGTCCCGAATTACCGTAATCCGGTCTGTGATCTCAAAAAGCTCTGCCATCCGGTGCGAAATATAAATAATTCCCACTCCCCGGCTGCGCAGTTGGTTCATAATCTCAAACAGATGAAGCACCTCCGCCTCCGTAAGAGAGGAGGTCGGCTCATCCATCACAAGTATTCTCGCATTGAAAGAAAGCGCTTTGGCAATTTCCACCTGCTGCTGCTGCGCAATACTCAGCCGCCCGGCGAGTGTTTCTGCCCGGACAGCAGAACCGAGCGTGTCAAGAATTGCCTGCGTATCACGGTTCATCTTTGCACTGTCAATGCGGCCGAAACGGTTCTTCGGTTCTCTCGTAAGATACACATTCTGCGCCACTGTCATGTGCGGAATCAGCATCAGCTCCTGATGGATAATTGCAATCCCGCACGCCCTTGCCTCGAGAACGCCTCCGATCTGCGCCTTTTGCCCGTCAATGACAATATCGCCTTCCTCGGGACGGTAAATGCCGCCCAGCACCTTGATCAGCGTCGATTTTCCCGCTCCGTTTTCTCCCAGAATTCCGTGCACCTCACCGCTTTTCAGATCAAAATTCAGCCGGTCGAGCGCCTTTACGCCCGGGAAAGATTTACTGATATTACACATAGCTAAAAGCGGATGTTCTGACATATTTCCCTCGCTTTCCTGTACACATCAATTTGGTTTCATAATCAATCGCAGACCGCTTCAAAGAACGTTTTATGGTATGATTATGAAAAAAACTGCCGCACCCTGCGGCACGGCAGCCCTCCTGATTTTTTATTACTGCCAGCCTTCCAGGCTGTACTCGCTGATGTTGTCCCCATTGATAATAAATGACTCAATATAGATCTTTTCTTCAAAGGTTTCGCCTGCAAGCAGCTTATAAGCTGTCTCGATCGTCACCTTTCCGATCGTAGCCGGGGACTGTGCGCCCGTGCCAACCATGGTGCCTTCGCTGACACACTGCTTCGCCTCCGGAGAACCGTCAACGCCCCAGACAAGAATTTCATCCCCTTTTTCCTGCGATTTCACTGCCTGTACACAGCCGATTGCCATTGGGTCATTCATGCCGAAAAATGCAGCCAGGTCAGGATTTGCAACAATCAGGTCTTCTGCGATCGGCAGAGCCACGCCGGTATCGCCCTTTCCGTTCAGACGGTCCACCACTTCCACGTGATCGCCGACCGTATCCAGCACACCCTGAATCCGCGCATCAGATGCCACATTTGAAGGGATATCGAGAATTGCAAGCTTTGCGCCCTCCGGCAGCTTCTCCAGCATATCCTTTCCGACTGCAACGCCTGCACTGTAGTTATCCGTAGCGATCAGCGCATCTACAAGGTCAACATCCACAACGTCTGTGTCAAAATTCACAACCGGGATATCCTGCTCGTCGCACAGAGTCAGCACCGGCTTAATCGCTGCGGAATCAATCGGACACAGAAGCAGACAGTCAATTCCCTGTGCAATCATGTCCTCACACTGAGAAATCTGTGTCTGAAGGTCGCTCTGCGGGTCAGACGTAATCAGGACGTCCCCATTCTCCTCCACCACGCTGCGCACAGCTGCTTCAATTTCTGCAAAGAACGGGTTGTTGTTTGTCGTAACAGTAAATCCGAATACGACCGGTTCATGCTCCTCCTGAGCGCCGGCAGACAGCGCAGGGCTGATGACCATACTTGCAGTGAGCAGAGCAATAAGTGTTTTCTTCATAAGTAATACCTCCCATTTAGTAAAGTTTGTCTGGCTACACACCAGTTTTTACGTTAGGTTCATCTTAGCAAAAACAATATATGGCTTCAATGCACGAATTTGATCGGAATATGGATTTTTTTCTGCATAAATCTTCATATATTTCTACGATTTTATCTTCGCGTTTCATTCCTGTAATTGCGCGGCGACAGGCCCGTATTTTTCGTAAACTGCCTTGAAAAATACAGCTGATCCTCATAGTGCAGAATCCGCGCAATCTCCTTTATGGAAAGATCCTGCTCTGCGAGCATCTTTTTTGCATAATTCATTTTGATTTCAATGATATATTTGACCGGCGCAATGCCGATTTTACTCTGAAACATCCGCGCAAAATGGGCTGGCGACACACCGACTGCATCTGCCACCGTGCGCACTGTCACCGGCTGGCGCAGCACGTTATCATTGATAAAACGGACTGCCTGCTCCACCGGATCTTCCTCCCGCTCGCTCATGGCCGGAACATCCAGCACGTTTCCGCCGCGCATATGCATCAAAACAGTGTAGAGATACGCATTGTACAGCTCTGTCCTCGGCATTCCGTTCGAATGGTACAGGCGGTAAATCTCTGACACCAGAAAATAAACGGAGCTGTCATAATCATGAAATTTAATCACCTGATTTTCCCAGATAAAAGACGCCATCAGCTCAGCAGCCCCGGTAAAACGGATCGTATAATTGCTGTACGCCTCATCACGCACTGCATAGAGATTATGCTGCATCTTCGGCGGTATCAGAATAAAGTCATGCTCTTCATAGGAGAGCTGCGTGCCGTTCAGGCGGATCTTCGTCCGGCCGCGCGTCATGTAATTCAGTTCATAGCATTCATGCGCATGCGGAAACAGGTTCTCTGACCGGTTTGTGCGCTGGGTGCTGATAAAAACGATTGGCATATCTGAAAAAAACATTTTGGATTCCTTTCTGTTGTTATTGCAGCAATACAGGACGCCCTCTGGCCGCCTGCACAAAGACGGGGTTCCGGCAAACAAGTCACCCCTTACTTTGTGCAGGCGGCCAGAGGGCTGACTTTG
>CAOJHI010000309.1 GCA_948436005.1 uncultured Lachnospiraceae bacterium | reverse complement strand
GCAGCGGTTTTGAATGGCTGCAAAGTGAAGCTGGTAAGCTTCTGGAGACGTATTTAAGCGCAAAGCCTGATGTGAAAGTAGTTTTTGCTTTTGGCGTAAATGATTTGGGAAATATTGATCGTTATATTGAATATTATCAGGAACTGATAAGAAAATACCCCCAGACAAAATTTCACTTCATTTCAGTCAACCCGGTAGATGAAGTAAAATGTCAGCAGCACGGATACAGGGTGACGAATGCGCAGATTGTTGAATTTGATAAAAAATTGCGTTTGACGATTGGTGAGCCGCCTTATATCAATACGTATAAATTCGTAAAATCCAGAGGTGTCGATACCAGGGATGGTGTTCATTACGAATCACAGGTATATGTGGACCTTTACAATTTTATCATGAGTAAAATCGGATAGATTTTCAGGGGGCTGTTGTAAAATAGCGAATCCATACAAGATATGTCATAGATGTAAGCAGCATCGAAAGATATATTGTAGGAACGCGACATTTTGCAACAGCCCCTTTAACATTGCCGGCAAGTTTCAGTTTTTTAGCTGAATGTTCTTTTTACAGGAGAAAGGGAAATGATTCCGGTAACAAGTGTAACCCAGGACATCCTGTTGAGAAGCTTGCGGCATGTTGTCTACAATCTGGGCTATTTTCTGGGAGGTAGGATTGGTACATAGATAGCTATCTATGCCGCGTATCAGATAATCAGTAGATACGTGATACAGCTCGGCAAGCGTTACCAGAATTTCCAATGATGGAGTCCTGATTCCGTTTTCGTAATTACAGTAAGTGGCACGCTGGATTTTGAGCAGTTGGCCGAGCATTTCCTGTGTGTATCCTGCCGCCTGGCGCTGCGTGCGCAGGGCGGAAATAAGTGTTTTTGTAATCTGATCTGTCATGATAGACCTCCCATAAATAAAAGTTGAATTTGAAAATGCTACCGCCTGTGAAGGCGGTGCATATTTTCTGATATATAAAAATAACGGATTAGCGAGAAAAAAATTACGGGATTTGACAGATTTTTTATAAAAAAATGTAAAAAATGCATTTGAAACGGTAGAATATCGTTGATATTCCTGGTTTTACAGGGATTAAGATAGGGGCCATTTCGAAACAGTGCTGAGAAAAGAATTATGGTATGCTTTTTCGAAAGTGACATCTTCGCCAAACCAGGATGGCGGCAGGAAGCTGTCCGCGGAGGCTTTATCCGGAAATTCTACTTCGGCAAGCAGAAGTCCGTTAAATTTTCCTTCAAAGATGTCCAGTTCGGCATTTAGTCCATCGGATAGCGGAATCACGTATCTTTTTTTTGTAATGATATTTCCGTCCGCTTTGGCGAGCAGATGATAATAGCCTTCTTTAGTAAGCGGAAGATTGTATTCTTCGCGGGCCATCATTCCTTTTCCCTTCCAGGTAAGGATGTAATCATCATCCTGACGTCGGATACGTACAACTGGTTCCGTGCACAGATAAGCTTGTTCGATAACATGGCAGGTATATTGTTCCAGATGTTCAGGCAAGGTTTTGATTAAAAATTTTTTTTCTATTTCCATTCCTTTCATTGTAGCAGACTCTCCTTTAAAAATTATTTATTAGACCAAGTGTAACACAGTTTTTGCAAAGGGAAAAGGGGAACTGCATATTGATTTTCAGTAGCTGCTCTGTTAAACTTTAAACTGAAAAAAAGCGTTTTGGAATGGCAACACTAGGTAAAAATATGGAGGTGTGAGAATATGGGAAAAGTATTCGTTTTTCTTGCAGATGGGTTTGAAGAGATCGAAGGACTCACTGTTGTAGATATTTTAAGAAGAGCAGATGTGACCGTGGAGATGATTTCTGTGACAGGAAAAAAAGAAGTAACAGGAAGTCACGGGATAACGGTAAAAGCAGATTTTTTGTTTGAAGAAATTGATTTTGCGAAGGCATCTGTGTTTGTCCTGCCGGGAGGGATGCCGGGGACGAAACATCTGGGGGCACATGAAGGGCTTGCCAGGCTTTTGACAGCTGCTGTGACAGAGGGAAAAAAAGTGGCGGCAATCTGTGCAGCTCCGAGTGTTTTGGGAGACCTGGGGCTTTTAAAAGGACACCGGGCAGCCTGCTATCCAGGATTTGAGGCGCGCCTTGCGGGTGCAGAGGTGACGGAAGAAGAAGTAGTTGTGTCCGGGAATGTGATTACAAGCCGGGGAATGGGCACAGCAATTCCTTTCGCACTTGCATTGGTTGGAGAACTTCGGGATCAGAAAACTGCAGATGAGCTGGGCAGCAGCATCATATGGCGAGGATAAGAAAAAAATACTGGCGTTTTTATATACAGTGTGTTATACTGTGTTAATGACTGCAAATGGGTAAAAATGGCGGTTTCGGAGAGATTTGTGAAACAGAATTAAGGAGGAATACGGTACAATGGGTGTACAGGTAGAAAAACTGGAAAAAAATATGGCGAAGCTTACGATCGAAGTTTCTGCTGAAGAATTTGAAGCAGCACTGGAGAAAGCTTATCAGAAAAATAAAGGCAAAATTACACTTCCGGGTTTCCGTAAAGGAAAAGCTCCGCGCAAGATGATTGAAAAAATGTATGGAGTGGGCGTTTTTTATGAGGACGCTGCAAATGAGCTTATTCCGGGCGCTTATTCAAAGGCAGCGCAGGAATGCGGTGAGAATATTGTTTCCCAGCCGCAGATTGATGTGACTCAGATCGGAAAAGGACAGCCATTTATCTTTACAGCAGAAGTTGCTCTGAAGCCGGAGGTTACACTTGGTGAGTATAAGGGACTGGAAGTAGAGAAGAGTGAAGTAGCTGTTTCAGAAGAAGAAGTGGAGAAAGAAGTATACAAATAACGAGAGAACAATGACAGAATGCTTGAAATT
>CAOJHI010000308.1 GCA_948436005.1 uncultured Lachnospiraceae bacterium | reverse complement strand
TAATCTGTCCATCCATAGATCCTTCTCCTTATCTTCCTGCTTATCCTGTAAACATTTCGCGAACAACTTTTTTCGTCTGTTTTCACAGAAAAATAAAAGCTATCAAATATCACACATCCAGCAGCGCGTCCTGCGCATGTTCATAAATAAAAGCCTTGCGCGGCGGAACCTCTGTCCCCATCAGCATCTGCGTGACATTTGATGCAATCCGGGCATCCTCAATCTCAACACGCTGCATCACGCGGGTTTCCGGATTCAGAGTCGTCTCCCACAGCTGATCTGCATCCATCTCGCCAAGTCCTTTATAGCGCTGCAGCGTAAAGGGCGCCTTGTGCGTCCTGCGGTACTTTTCCAGCGCCTTGTCGTCATACAGATACTGTTCTTTTCCCTTTGACGGAATGACCTTATAGAGCGGAGGCATGGCAATGTAAACGTGTCCCTCATAGATCAGCTCCGGCATAAAACGGTAAAACAGCGTCAGAAGCAGTGTACAGATATGCGCACCGTCCACATCCGCATCGGACATAATCACAATCTTGTCATAGCGCAGCTTTGAAATATCAAAATCATTTCCATAGCCTTCTGAAAATCCGCAGCCGAACGCATTAATCATGGTCTTGATCTCCGCGTTTGCGAGGATTTTATCAATGCTGGCTTTCTCTACATTCAAAATTTTTCCGCGGATCGGCAAAATTGCCTGATAATTCCGGTCCCTTGCCGTCTTGGCAGAACCGCCGGCTGAATCTCCCTCCACAATAAAAATCTCGCAGATGCTGCTGTCCCTGCTTTCACAGTTCGCCAGCTTTCCATTGCTGTCAAACGAATATTTCTGCTTGGTCAGAAGATTGGTTTTCGCACGTTCCTCCGTCTTACGGATTTTTGCAGCCTTTTCGGCACAGCTTAAGATGCTTTTCAGCACCTCAAGGTGCTTGTCAAAATACAGGACAATCTCCTCGCCTGTCACCTTGCCGACTGCACGTACGGCATCCTGATTATCAAGCTTTGTTTTTGTCTGTCCTTCAAAACGCGGGGACGGATGTTTGATTGATACGACAGCCGTCATGCCGTTTCGGATATCTGCCCCGGTAAAATTGACGTCCTTTTCTTTCAGAATCCCGATCTGCCGCGCATAGGAGTTCAGCACTGTGGTAAACGTTGTCTTGAATCCCGTCAGATGCGTACCGCCTTCTGCATTATAGATATTATTGCAGAAGCCAAGAACATTCTCATGGAACTCATTGACATACTGGAATGCTGCTTCTACCTGAATACCGTCCGCCTCTCCTTTAAAATAAATGGGCTCGCAGACCGCCTCTGATTTCTGATTCAGCTCGCGCACAAAACCGGTAATTCCGTCCGGCTCAAAATACGTAATCTCCTCTGTCTCCGTGCCCCTGCGGTCTTCAAAATGAATCGTGAGCGCTGGATTTAAATAGGCGGTCTCATGCAGCCGGCTCTTCAGCTCTGTTGCAGAAAACCGCGTTTTTTCAAATATCTCCGGATCAGGCAAAAACTGAATACGGGTTCCGGTCTGTTTTGTCCTGCCTATGACCGGCAGAAGGCCCTGCTCCAGCTCAATCACCGGAACGCCCCGCTCATAACGGTCATGATGTATTTTCCCATCCAGCATGACCTGTACATCCAGCCACGTAGAGAGCGCATTTACCACCGACGAACCCACGCCGTGCAGGCCGCCGCTCGTTTTATAGACCGTATCGTCGAATTTTCCGCCTGCGTGCAGCGTGGTAAAAACAAGACGCTCCGCGGACATCCCCTTCTCATGCATTCCGACCGGAATACCGCGGCCATTGTCCTCAACCGTCGCAGAGCCGTCCTTTTCGAGATAAATTTCAATCCGGCTGCAGTATCCGGCAAGGTGCTCATCCACGGCATTGTCAACAATTTCATAAATCAGATGATTCAAACCTTTACGTGAAACGCTTCCGATATACATACCAGGGCGTTTGCGGACAGCTTCCAGGCCCTCAAGAACAGAAATGCTGCTCGCATCATACGTATTGCTTTTGGACATAGAGATACTCCTTTATCATATTGATCAAGCAAAACAAACGTTACTGCTTCTCTGCTACTTCTCCGCGCTTCTTATAAATAGAGTTTGCCGGTACCACCTCTCTCACAGAAGAAAGCGGATAAATGTTCGTATGAGGACCAATTACTGTTCCCGGATTCAGGACAGAACCGCATCCTACCTCCACTTCATCGCCAAGCATTGCACCGAATTTTTTGAGTCCGGTTTCCAGCCGCTCTTCCCCTTCTTTTACCACTACCAGTTTTTTATCTGATTTTACATTAGATGTAATCGAACCAGCGCCCATATGCGCTTTGTAGCCAAGAATTGAATCGCCCACATAGTTATAATGCGGAACCTGCACCTTGTTGAACAGGACAACGTTTTTCAGTTCCGTGGAATTTCCCACGACTGCCCCTTCTCCGACAATCGCATTTCCCCGGATGAACGCGCAGTGGCGGATTTCCGCATTTTTTCCGATAATCGCCGGTCCGCCGATATAAGCGGTCGGAGCTACCTTTGCAGATTTCGCAATCCAGACGTTTTCACTGACCTGATCGTAATCCTCTTCTGAAAGTGTGCTTCCCAGCTCCAGGATAAATGCACTGATCTTTGGCAGTACCTCCCACGGATACTCTGCCCCCTCAAATAAATCAGAAGCACTGGTTTCTTTTAAATTGTATAAATTTTTGATTTTACATGTTTCCATCGTAAACACACTCCTTTTTTACTCCGTCTTCTCAGACTGCTTTTTTCTGGTTTTTGCGGCAGTCTTCCGGCCCGAACTGCCTGTTTTGCTTTCTGCTTTATAATGCGCGGCCGCCGCATCAAACAATGGCCGCATCGCATACTGATTATTGAGGTTCAGCACACCGTCTGTGCGCGAGCG
>CAOJHI010000307.1 GCA_948436005.1 uncultured Lachnospiraceae bacterium | reverse complement strand
AAATGTAAGGAAAGCGTCTGGAAATACAAGGGCATGTGGGAGGATTTCTCCGGCACAGTCGGTTTCTGGGCTGATATGGATGATCCGTACGTGACCTATCATGACGATTATATTGAGTCTGAGTGGTGGGCACTGAAAGAAATCTGGAACAAACAGCTGCTGTACAAGGGCTTTAAGGTTGTTCCGTATTGTCCGCGCTGCGGTACACCGCTTTCGGCGCAGGAGGTAGCGCAGGGTTATAAGACAGTGAAGGAGCGTTCCGCTATTGTACGATTTAAGGCAGTTGGCGAGGATGCGTATTTCCTGGCATGGACAACAACGCCGTGGACACTTCCGTCAAACGTCGGCCTCTGCGTTAATCCCGAGGATACGTACTGCAAGGTAAAGGCTGCTGACGGTTATACTTATTATATGGCACAGGAGCTTCTTGACAAGGTACTGGGCCGCCTGGGTGATGAGGAAAAGGGTACTCCGGCTTATGAGGTGCTGGAAACCTATAAAGGAAAAGATCTGGAATACAGAGAGTATGAGCCGTTGTTTGCATGCGCCGGTGAGGCTGCAGCTAAGCAGAGAAAGAAAGGCCATTTTGTGACGTGTGACAGCTACGTTACAATGTCAGACGGTACAGGTATTGTTCACATTGCGCCGGCATTCGGTGAGGACGACGGACGTGTTGGACGAAAATACGATCTTCCGTTTGTGCAGTTTGTAGACGGCAAGGGAAATATGACAGAGGATACGCCGTATGCGGGCCTGTTTGTAAAGGATGCGGACAAGCCGATTCTGGTTGATCTGGAAAAGGAAGGCAAGCTGTACGATGCGCCGAAGTTTGAGCATGAGTATCCGCACTGCTGGCGCTGTGATACGCCGCTGATCTATTATGCGCGCGAATCCTGGTTTATCAAGATGACAGAGGTTAAAGATGACCTGATTGCAAACAACAACACGATCAACTGGATTCCGGAGAGCATCGGTAAAGGACGTTTCGGCGACTGGCTGGAGAATGTGCAGGATTGGGGTATTTCAAGAAACCGTTACTGGGGTACGCCGCTGAATATCTGGGAGTGCGAGGACTGCGGCCATATGCATTCCATCGGAAGCCGTCAGGAGCTCTTTGAGATGAGCGGCAATGAGGCCGCAAAGACGGTGGAGCTGCACCGTCCGTATATTGATGAGATTACAGTCAAATGTCCGCAGTGCGGCAAAACGATGCACCGCGTACCGGAGGTAATTGACTGCTGGTTTGATTCCGGGGCAATGCCGTTTGCACAGTATCACTATCCGTTTGAAAATAAAGAATATTTTGAAGCCCATTTCCCGGCACAGTTTATTTCCGAGGCAGTGGACCAGACAAGAGGCTGGTTCTATTCCCTGCTTGCAGAATCAACGCTTCTGTTTAACAAGGCGCCGTATGAGAACGTAATTGTTCTTGGCCATGTACAGGATGAAAACGGCCAGAAGATGAGTAAGTCCAAGGGAAATGCAGTGGACCCGTTTGACGCGCTTGAGACGTATGGAGCTGATGCCATCCGGTGGTATTTCTATATCAACAGTGCGCCGTGGCTGCCGAACCGTTTCCACGGAAAGGCCGTGCAGGAGGGCCAGCGCAAGTTCATGGGAACTCTGTGGAATACGTATGCATTTTTCGTGCTGTATGCGAATATCGACAATTTCAATCCAATGGACTACACCCTGGATTATGAGCAGCTTCCGGTGATGGACAAGTGGCTGCTTTCCAAGATGTATACCATGATTCAGGCAGTAGACAACGATCTCGGCAATTATAAGATTCCGGAGGCAGCGAGGGCGCTTCAGGAATTCGTGGATGATATGAGTAACTGGTACGTCAGAAGAAGCCGTGAGCGTTTCTGGGCAAAGGGCATGGAGCAGGATAAGATCAATGCATATATGACGCTGTATACTGCACTTGTCAATGTGTGCAAGGCGGCAGCTCCGATGGTTCCGTTCATGACAGAAGACATTTACCGGAATATTGTCTGCACCGTTGATACAGCTGCACCGGAGAGCATTCATCTGTGTGATTTCCCGGCTGTGGATGAGACGCGTATTGATAAAGAACTGGAGCAGGATATGGATGAGGTTCTGAAGGTGGTTGTGATGGGACGTGCGTGCAGAAACGCTGCCAATATCAAAAACCGTCAGCCGGTTGCTCAGATGTTTATCAAAGCGCCGCACGCACTTCCGGAGTATTTTGTAGATATTATCCGTGATGAGCTGAATGTAAAGAGTGTGGAATTTACGCAGGATGTGAGCGCGTATACTTCGTATACTTTCAAACCGCAGCTCAAGACTGTGGGACCAAAGTACGGCAAGCTGCTCGGAAAGATTCGCCAGGCGCTTCCGGAGCTTGACGGCAATAAGGCTATGGACGAATTAAAGGCAAACGGTGTTCTGAAGCTTGTGTTTGACGGAGAGGAGGTACTCCTGACCCAGGAGGATCTGCTGATTGAAACGGCCCAGGCGGAAGGTTATATTTCTGAGAACAACGGAGATATTTCCGTTGTCCTGAGTACAATTCTGACACCGGAACTGATCGAAGAGGGCTTTGTGCGTGAGCTGATCAGCAAGATTCAGACCATGCGTAAAGAGGCAGGCTTTGAAGTCATGGATAAAATCCGCGTATCGGTAAAAGATAATGATAAGATTCAGACTGTGATGCAGAAGTTTGAAAAAGACATTCAGACAGACGTAATGGCAGATGAAATCGTATACGGAACGGCCATCGGATACAGCAAAGAGTGGAATATCAACGGAGAAACGGTAACGCTCGGTGTTGAGAAGCTGTAAACGGGCACCTGAAAGTGTGAAGTGGAGACCGGCGTACGATTTTGCAAGTAAAATTAGCTAGAAGATCATGCATCCGGCTGGTGAGGGGTTGCCAGCCGGATGCCTTGTAT
>CAOJHI010000306.1 GCA_948436005.1 uncultured Lachnospiraceae bacterium | reverse complement strand
CGTTTCGCGTACTCATCATACAACGCAAGCTGCTCATCCCGAAATTTGCAATACAAATATGCATTTTTTTTGGTTTCCTTTGTTATATCAGCCACCTCCTATAAAGTCAATTGCAGTACAGTCAATTTATTGACTATTTTAGTATAGCAAGTTTCGTGCTCTTGGTCAAGAATTTTTCTTTTTACAAAAAACAGGAAGGCACTGACCCATTCCGAATCATTACCTTCCTTTTACCTGGAACTGTCTGTTTTCCGACTATTCCTCTTTGAATCTGTTTATTTTACTTTTTTCATCGCATACCCTTTTTTCAGCAGATACGGATTCAGGATCCCCTGCGTATTGTACAGCGGAAGCACTTCCTCTTTCAGACAGATACCAAGCTCCTCTGCCATATACTGTCTCCGGTACTGAATCCGCGCCCACATTTCAGGATACTTTTCCTGAAGTTCTTTTCTCAGCTGCTCATCTGCCAGCAAAATGCCGTCCTCAATGTTGCTCGTCGCGTATCCGCACCCCGGCTCCGGTATGATATCAAGCTGAATCATCTGGCCGCTGCAAAACGGGATCTGCGAGCCTTTGAAAACCGGGGAATTCAGCCATTCTTCTGACGCCAGTCCATGGCCCGGGTTCAGGCTCCAGCCATACTGCTCTTTCGGAAAAATCTGTTCTACCAGCTCATAGATTTCTCCTCCTGTCACGCCAATCCCGATATTTTCATACCACGTAACTGCGGCCGCAAAGTAAGGCTTTACAACCTTTTCACAGTAATCCCGGTTCACCTCTGGCAAATTCTCCGGCCCTTCTGCCAGATACCCGGCTCTGCAGGAAAGACCGCCGCGCATCGCCCAGCACAGCGTCACCGGATCGCCCTTTTCGATCCTTTTGTCTGACGGGCTTACCAGCCCTGTCCTTGTCCGGATGCCGGAAGATACGTTGCTGTGGCACGAAAGCGGCAATCCTTTGGGATTAAAGTACGAGCCCACCTCAAGCTCTGTGGCGCCCTCCTCCAGCTTTTCCCACGCTGCAAGCATCCCGTTTGATACCATCTCCGCTGCATATGCAAAGACAGCAGCCTGTTCTGCCTCCACATAATTCCGAATCCCGGTTCCCGGACCAGCCAGAAGCTTTGTAATATTAACCAAACTTCCCGCTTCGCCGATGCCTTTTCGCAGGCTCTCAAAAATAAATGCCGGAAGGTCAAAGCTCACCTCTGAGTCCAGCTGTTTCCAGCCCGCACAGCCAAGCTTCTGCCCCTTTTGGACACCTGCGATCTGAAATCCTTCCTCCAGCGTATGTCCCTGCATCGGCTGCCCTGGAAGTGACAGTATTGGACACAAAATTCCCCGCACTTCTACCTTCGCATGTACCGTGAGCGGCAGGCATTCATTTCCGAGCAGCGCCGCGCATGTCCCATCCTTCCATATGATTCCAACCGCTTCTTCAAACCAGATATCAATGCCGAAAAAGTATTCGAAATTCTGATAATGTTCCCTGTCCGCATAAATGACGGCCCCGTCAAGTTGCCGCTGCACAAGAATCTCTGTCAGTTTTCTGACCCTGTTTTCGTACACACATGCAGGAATTTTCGGTTGTTCCCCCGCTGCTGTGATCTGCGGCAGGGAAATTTTCTCATAGGAAACCTGGTCTGCACCCGTTATGTTCCATTTTGCCATCTTTTCGCTCCTTATGATTCTGACGCCTGACACCAGTCAAGAATCGTAAGTGCCATTGTCTTTGTTGCCTCAATCAGCTCCTCCACCGGACACATCTCGTCATTGCTGTGTGCCTGGCGCGGATCACCAGGGCCGAAATTGATAATCGGGATTCCGGCTTTCTCCACCCAGCCCATATCTGTATGGAAATAGCAGCCCTCCACTACCGGTTCTCTTCCGAGCTCGGTCAGATTGTTCTGAATCGTCTGCACGAACGGATGGCGCACATCCGTCTCCCCGCAGTCTGCATTAATCTGCCACTCAAGCACCGGAGGATGCTCCATCAGCCACGGATCTGTCTGGCAGACGCCCTTTATCATATCCTCAATCTCTTTCATAACAAGGCTTCCGCCGCCCTTTTCGTCGCGCTCACGCGGAAGGTACGTTGCATCAAAGTAAATCACAGCCTTGTTCGCATAGGTTGAAATGAATTCACCCATTTCCACTTTGCCTACGTAAATCTGGCACGGCACGCGCAGCAGCGGATGCGTCTTTGTGATCGTCCATTCTTCGTTCATGCTGTCAAAATGCTCCAGGAACATCCTGGCCTTTTTAATTGCATCAACCGCTCCGCCTTCTCTCCAGTCCTGGCGCGGCAGCTCAATATGGCCGCTTCTTCCTTCGATTGTGAGCTTGCCCCAGATTACGCCGCGGCATAGCGGAGCCACCTGAAGGTTCGTTGCCTCTGTCATAATACAGGCATCCGGGCGATACCCCTTTTCTACGTATGCCAGCGTTCCGATTCCAGGATTCTCCTCCGCCACGACAGTCGCAACCGACACATCGCCGTCCAGAGAAATCCCTGATTTCACAACAGCGTCCACTGCCATAATCATGGCTGCGATTCCGCCCTTCATATCAACGGCGCCGCGACCGTAAATGTTTCCGTCCTTCACCTCGCCGCCAAACGGGTCATGCGTCCAGCCGGTGCCCCTTGCCACGGTATCAATATGCCCCATCAGAACAAGGCTCTTTCCTTTTCCGGTGCCCGCGCCCTTCACGGTTGCCACGAGGTTGGGCCTGTCCGCTGCGTCAAAATCCGAAGAATATCCCGGATAACCTTCGTATTTTGAGAGAGCTTCCACATCCGGCTCCCACATCTCGACCTGTGCTCCGAGCGCCTCCATATGCTCTTTTACAACCTGCTGCACGCGTCCTTCCTTTGCCTCCCCCGGCTCATGGTCAAAATACGGATTCACTGACGGCGTCTGTATCAGTTTTCTCAAAAATTCTACCACTTCATCTCTGTT
>CAOJHI010000305.1 GCA_948436005.1 uncultured Lachnospiraceae bacterium | reverse complement strand
CTTTGATCATATAATCCGTAGAATCCCCGTCCAGCCGCAGATAACACAGCACCATCTCAACATACTGCTCCACCCGCTGCAGTTCCTCCGCAAGCTCCTGGCTCTCCGGCGCCTCGCTGCCCTGAAGAATCAGACGCATGGCCGCAATCGGCGTCTTAATCTGGTGAACCCACAAGGTATAATATTCTACCAGCTCCCGGTAATTCTCTTCCTTTTCCGCAGACAGCTTTCGCCCCCATGCAAGCAATGTCTGTGCAATTTCCTGATAATCCGCCTCAGCCAGATTTGCCGGGCACGGCAGATTCTCCAGCGTTACAAAAGCCTCCCTGGCAACCTGCTGCAGCCTTTTGTGCCTGTAACAGAATTTTCCGTAGTCGATCATAATGATAATGCTTCCGAAAAAGGCACAAATCGCCACCGCATATCCGACTGCTGCCACGGGCAGATGGTACAGCCCAAAAACAACTGCCTCAACCAGACAAAATCCGGCAAAAAGCAGAAAGCCCTTCCAATGCATTTTCAGATAGCTGCGAAACAGATGACTGCTCCTCTTTTTCTCCATGCAACTTTTCCTCCATTTTGTTCCACGCCCGTCAAACATGCTTTTCCCGGCTTTTTATTCTACCAGATATCCCATCCCTTTTTTTGTCACAATAAAATCCGTCAGACCTGCCTCTGCCAGCTTTTTCCGGAGCCGCGTGATATTGACTGTGAGCGTGTTCTCGTCCACAAAGCTGTCTGTCTCCCAAAGACGCTGCATCAGGATGTCCCGGCTGACCACCTTTCCCTTCCGTTCCATCAGGGTCTGCAAAATCCGGTAATCATTTTTCGTCAGCTCAATGCGTTCTCCCTGATAACTGAGGCTTGCATCCGCCAGATTCAGAACTGCGCCACGCGCCTGCAATGTATCCGAAGCTGCTCCAAAATCATACGTCCGCCGCAGAATTGCCTGCAGTTTTGCCATGAGTACATTCAGGTCAAACGGTTTTGAAATGAAATCATCCCCTCCCATATTCATGGCCATTACGATATTCATATTGTCAGAGGCTGAAGAAATAAAGACGATCGGTACCTTCGATATCTTTCTGATCTCACTGCACCAGTGATAACCGCCGTAAAATGGCAGCATGATATCCAGCAGCACAAGCTGTGGGTCAAATGCCTGAAACTCTGCAACAATATCCTGAAAATTCTCCGCACACTTTGCCTCCAGCCCCCACAGACTGATCTGCTTTTGCATGGCCTGCGCAATTGCCATGTCATCCTCCACAATCAAAATCCGGTACATCCTTCCTCCTATTCCTCTGCCCTGGCAGACATTTTTATTCTAAATATAAAAATTAATGCAAAATATAACACAGTTCCCGGCTCCCTGCAATGCTTTATCCGCCAGCCGCCTTATTATCCGCGTTTCCTTAAAAAATAACAGATCCCGGCTTCCAATACGTTCAAAAAGGCAGCCACATCTGCGCAGCTGCCTGATTTTTCTGTCTATTTTTCCTTTTTGTATCTTTTTCTTTCTCTGAAACTACAGGAAACAGCCTCAGTTCCGGCTCCGGCTTTATTTCCAGAGTGCTGTCTCCACATAATCTTTTAACAGTACCGGCCAGGAAAACCAGTCATGTGAACCATCTACTACAACCGGATTTCCGCCGCCATTGCAGAAAATCTCCTGCTTCTCCAAAAGCTCACGAAGGCCTGTGATCGTTTTGTCCGTGTTTGTGTGGTATGTCGTATCCAGGAAATTCTGGTCTGCCATAGAGGTTCCAAGATAGATCTTTACCTGCTTCATAGCGCTGAAATCATACGTTTCGTCCGGCCACATCCAAGCTGCGCTTCCGCTCAGGATCGCAAAATATCCAAATTTGTCCGGAACTTTATAAAGCATATAATTGGCAGCTTTTGCGCCATTGGAAAGCCCGAGGATTCCGCGGTCTGTAATCTCTTTTGATACATTGTAATTTTCTTCCACATACGGGATCAGATACTCTGTAATATCATCAGAAATTGCATCAACATCCCAGCTATAGTGCGGCACCCATGCTTCTCCTGTATCAAACGCTGAACTGTTCATACAAACCATGAGAAACTCCTCACATTTCTTTTCTGCTACCAGACGGTCCACAATATTCCCCGCATTTCCCTGGTAGAACCAGTCACTTTCTTCACCGCCGCCTCCATGGAGCATGTAGAGTACCTTGTAAGGCTCCGCTCTGTCTGCATCATAACCGGCCGGAAGATAAATCTCCACAGGACGTTCCTCATCGCCAAGCCCCGGATAAGTCTCATACAAAATCTCACCGGCTGCTGACTCATCCTCAATCGGGAAAAGCCAGGTCCAGTCATCCTCTTCTGGCTGCTTCCCTGCATCATACGGCACAAAGAACTGGCTCCTCGTCTGATGTGCCCCGTGTGCATTGCACTCCGGAATATTCTCCGGGTCAATCACACGTTCATAAGTTTCGCCATTATCATAAGAAACATTGTACTGATATACATAAGCCCCGCCGGTGAGGTCTACGTCGATTGTCCAGGCCCCGGTCTGCTCATCCTTCGTCATATCTTTTACGTAACCGTCATCGCCGCAGTGTCTTAAGTTCTGCTCTTTGCTCCAGTCCTCCGGATTCACGAGATAGTTCGTCCAGCTGTCGCCTTTTGAAAGCAGCACTCCTTTTCCGAGAACATGATAATCTTCTGCCACGTGATACTGAAATCCGCCTACAATCTGTACATTTGTCGCCGCATCGTCATAATAGCTAAAAGAAGCGGTATATCCGGTCCGCGAAGCGTCATTCATCTTTACTTCCACACCGCCCTTTTCTGCGGCCATAGCAAAAAGGCCTGACAGAGCCGCACATACGGCTGAAATACTGCATACTGCATAGATTTTTCCTGATTTTTTCATTGTTTCCCTCCTAGTATAATAATGATATAGCCACAAGAGCTATAAATTTAATAAGTTAC
>CAOJHI010000304.1 GCA_948436005.1 uncultured Lachnospiraceae bacterium | reverse complement strand
ATTCAGAGAATGGAATACAATCGTCTCATCAATTCTGTTCAGAAATTCCGGCTTAAAAATACGCCGTACCTCTTCCAGCACACTTGCTTTCATGGATTCATGATTTCGTTTTTCGTCATTCCCTGCCCCAAATCCGAGATGTTTTGGCGCAATGATCGACTGTGCACCTGCATTGGAAGTCATAATCAGAATCGTATTCTTAAAATCAATCTTTCTTCCCTGGCCATCCGTAATATGCCCCTCGTCCAACACCTGAAGCAAGATATTAAACACATCCGGATGGGCTTTTTCAATCTCGTCAAACAGCACCACAGAATACGGGTTCCGCCTCACCTTCTCACTGAGCTGCCCTCCTTCGTCATACCCGACATACCCTGGTGGGGAACCCACCAGACGCGAAACGCTGTGCTTCTCCATATACTCCGACATATCCACACGAATCATAGAGCGTTCGCTGCCAAACACCACGTCCGCCAGCGCTTTTGAGAGCTCTGTTTTTCCGACACCGGTTGGCCCGAGGAACAAAAAGGAACCGATTGGCCGGTTCGGACTTTTCAGCCCTGCGCGGCTTCTTCTGACTGCTTTCGCGACAGCCTGCACTGCCTCTTCCTGGCCTACCACACGCTGATGGAGCAGTACATCCAGTTTCAAAAGCTTTTTTCCCTCTGCATCTCCCAGCCTTTGCACCGGTATTTTTGTCCACATCGATACAATCTGCTCAATGTCTTCCACTGACACGACTGCATTTTTTCCCTGGTATTTTGCATGAAGCCGTTTTTTCTGGCGGGCAATCTGCATTTCCAGCTGTGCCTTTTGTTCATTGTAAGATTTAGCGTCTTCCAGCCGCCCTTCCTTAATTGCCGCTTCTCTGGCAGCCAGCACTCCATCATACTGCTCCTGAAGTCCGTTTTCTGCTTCTGAAGCCTGATAATATCCAAGCTGCTTTCTGGCTGAAGCCTCATCAATCAGATCAATCGCCTTGTCCGGCAGAAACCTGTCGTTGATATATCGTCTCGAAAGCTTCACCGCCGCCTCAAGGGACTCATCTGAAATCGTAACTCCGTGATGCTTTTCATACGCCGGGCGGAGCCCTTTCAAAATCTGTATGGTATCTTCCTCAGACGGCTCTTCCACATGCACGGGCTGAAACCTGCGCTCAAGTGCTGAATCCTTTTCTATATATTTACGGTATTCCTCCAGCGTTGTTGCACCGATCAGCTGCAAATCTCCTCTTGCCAGAGACGGTTTCAGAATATTGGAAGCATCCATCGCTCCCTCTGCACCTCCGGCTCCGATAATCGTATGCAGCTCATCCACAAACAAAAGTACCTCTCCGCTGTCCGTCACTTCCTGGATAATCCGCTTGATGCGTTCCTCAAATTCCCCTCGGTACTTTGAGCCTGCCACCATTCCTGCCATGTCTAGCGTCACAACACGTTTGCCGCGCAAAGTCTCGGGCACCCGGTCATTGACCATTCGCTGAGCCAGCCCTTCCACAATCGCTGTTTTACCCACTCCCGGCTCGCCGATCAGACAGGGATTATTTTTTGTACGCCTGCTCAGAATCTGGATAATACGCTCCGTCTCCTGCTCTCTTCCGACCGTAATATCCAGCTTTTTGTTGTAAGCAAGCTCTGTCAAATCCCGGCTGTACTGATCAAGCACCGGCGTAGGGCTTCCTCCGCTGCTGTCCATTTTCATACTGCGCGCCAGTTCCTTGTACTTTTCCTCTGAAAGCCCCATTGCGGAAGCCAGATCACTGCACAGCTTCTGAAGGTTCACACCAAGTGTATGCAAAAGCCTGGCAGCCACATTCTGCGCATCCTGCAAAATCGCAAGCAGCAGATGTTCCGTTCCCACGGATTCGCAGCCAAGCATTTCAGCGAGGCTGCTGCTGTCTTTCAAAATATCCTCTGCACGCGGTGTCCAGGCCTTCTCATCTGCAAAAGCAATACCGCCCTCCGGTGCTATCAGGCGCTCGATCATTGATTTCAGCTTCTCTTCCTCCACATGATATGCCCTTAAGACTTCACCAGCAGTCCCTTTTTGCTCCTGCACAAGTCCGATCAGCAGATGCTCGGTTCCTATATAGCTGTGACCGCTGCTTTTTGCTGCCTTCACAGCCAGCTTCAGCACTGCACTGGCACTCTGTGTATAATTTTCCTGCATGAACGCTCCTCCTGTTTTTCGTTTATGTGGTCAGCGTCTGCCCACTGACATTCACATTTTTCCTGAAACCTTTGTCTGAAAAAATCCACCCGGCAATCACTGGTTCCCTGTCCAGCTTGTTCGGGCGGATTTCTCTTAACGTATTATTCTTTTCTCTCTGCTCGTTTCTTTCCGCTGCCAAACGATTGTCTACAGATCAATCATTGTCACTTCCACATCTTTGTCCGTCTGCTTTTTTCCGGCGGGCTGTCGATACGTATACTCTGGCTGCTGCTGATACTCCGGCATTTTCTTCGCTTTTTTCTTTGCTTTTGAGGGCTTCGGCACAGTCGTGGGATCGTCATTTTGTCCGTACCACTCCTGCGAACCGGCATCCTCCTCATCATACCACATCTGGTCCTGCATGCCTTCCTGGTCATAACCAGACGCTGCTGTCATGCTTTCCTGATTCAGCTCCATCTCTTCCCCGCCTTTTTTCCGGCGGCGTTTTGATGAACTCTTATCCTTTTTCTGACGTTTGGCCGGTTTCTCATCAAAATATTCCTCTGCCTCATAATTCTGACCAGCTGTATAATCAGATGCAGACCCCTGCGGATATCCAAATCCACGGTATTCATTTAATTCTGTTTTCAGATCTTTCTTCTTCAAGATCAGGTTAATGACCACAAACAGCAGAATCACACAGAATGCAATCATTCCATACAGTATTTTCATCAGAATGCCCGACCGGTCACGATAGCTTCCCACTTCCGTCTTCAGGGCTGTGATCGTCTTTTCTGCTTCCTCCATCGCTGTCCGATCTACTT
>CAOJHI010000303.1 GCA_948436005.1 uncultured Lachnospiraceae bacterium | reverse complement strand
CAGACTTTATGAGGCCTGAGAGGTATTTTTATCATATGGAACTGTCAAACATCCGAGTAAACAATTTTTCGCGGCCCATGAAAAGTAGCCATTACACTTCCGAGAAAAAGCATCCCCCAAAATTGACAGATGGTATGTTCATCAATATAATACAACATATAAGAGAAAAATTCAGAGGGCACGAAAAATGAATACAAAAATAGAAGCATTGCTTTCGAAGGAATATGCCTGTACCTCGGAAGAACTGAATAGCAGGGAGACCATATTTTCGATCCGCGCAGACACAAAACGCCCATTTATCAAGATTCTGGCATACAGGCATTGTGTCGTGGTCTGTACTTCAGAGGAGCTGCACGAAAAAATCCGGGGAATTTTAAAAGGAAAGAGCAGGGATGAAATATTCGAACTTCCCTATGTATATGGACAGACTATACATTATATTCCAGATCTGAGCTCTGCGGATACCGCCATGGCACCGTCGGATTTGAGCCCTGTGAACACTGCCGCTGCATCTATGAGCCTTGAATGGGGATTTCTTTTTGAAAAAGAAGTTTTATCGCTGCGGGGGCTGACCGGATTTGGAAATTCCCTGGAATTTGCGGCTGACGGCTCTACGCCCACCCGGGCGGTCTGCATCATAAAGGACCGGGGGAAGGTGGTCGGTGCGGCAGGCGCCGCGGCTTCCTCCGTGGAAGGTATGTGGGAGGTCGGCGTGGATGTGCTGGAAGGCTACAGGAATGCCAGGCTGGGAACATGGATGGTCAGGCGTCTGACAAAGGAGCTGACAGACAGAAATATCCTGCCGTTTTATTCCGCATCTGTAACAAACATCGGCTCCCAGATGGTCGCATCCCGGTGCGGATACATTCCGGCCTGGGTGGACACGTTTGGAACGACCCTCGACGGAAGCTCCGTATACCAGGAAATTGTCAGCAGGATGACTTGAGTATCCCCCTGTGAAAAGGCCGAATGTCCATAATGGTGCGCCTTTCGAGTATACTGTCTTACAGAAATCAAGGAGAAAAGCAATGAAAAAAGTAATCGTAATCGGTTCCCCGGGAGCAGGAAAATCAACATTTTGCAGGAGCTTGCAGAGCATCACAGGATTGCCGCTGTTTTACCTGGACATGATCTTCCACAGGCCCGATAAAACCACCTGCCCTGCGGAAGAATTTGACGAAAAGCTGAGCCAGATCCTGGAGCAGGATCAATGGATCATCGACGGAAACTACGCAAGGACGCTGGCGGCGCGGCTGGCACAGTGCGATACCGTATTCTGGCTGGACTATCCGGAGGACGTCTGTCTGCAGGGAGTTGAGTCACGTTTCGGCAAACCGCGCTGTGATATGCCCTGGATCGAGGACGAATGGGATGAAGAGTTTTTGGAGTTTGTAAAAAGCTTTCGCTCTGAATACCGCCCTGAGCTTCAGAAACTTCTCGGAGAGTACCCGGAAAAGAAGGTCATTATTTTTGAATCCAGGGAAATGGCGGAGGATTTTTTAGAAAAAGAAAGGGCGTTATCCAGTGAAAAAGAGGTTTAATATTGTCGGAACCTGCACTGCGCAAAAGCACTATTTTAAAGGAGAAAGCAATTATGAAGCACAAAGATTACTATAACGACGATTACATTTTTGAACTTTCTCGGAAACTACATTCAGTCATGCCGGACTTCGATGAAAAAAATTTTTCCGGCTCCCTGGTCGGCAGGCTGGATGACAAGGAACTTTTTGCAAGGCTTGATTTTATTGTAGACGCCATGCAAAAAAGCATGGCCGATGATTACACAAAAAATATAGAGGCATTTTTCAATATGCTTGGGCCGGAATTGGAGAAGCCAGAGGGCATGTTCAATTTGGGCTGGTGGCTATGGCCTGTCGGCAGATATGTGGAACATCATGGAAATGAGAATTGGCGTTTATCTCTTTCCTTTTTGAAAGAACTGACGAAAAGATTTACCGGAGAGTTCGCTGTCCGTCCGCTGCTGCGGGAACATCCCAAAGAAGTGATGGATGAGTTGATCGGCTGGAGCCTTGATGAAAACGTCCATGTCAGACGGCTTGCGAGTGAGGGCGTCAGAATCCGGCTGCCCTGGTCGAAAAAATTATTTGTCGCGTTGGAGGAGTTTGAGCGGTATACAGCCATTCTTACAAACTTAAAAGACGCACCGGAAAAATTTGTACAGAAAAGTGTTGGGAATAATCTCAATGACCTGTATAAAGAAGCTCCGGAAAAAGCAGATTTGATTATTTCACAATGGGAAAAAACAGGGCAGAGCAAGGCGCAGGATTGGATCATGAAACACGGGAGGAGAAATCAAAAGCAGACATAGAGGGAAGGCAGAAGGGCCTCCGGGAAATTAAACGCATTTGCACAATAAATCGCAAGCTATGGAAGATTCCGCAATAGATTGTGATTATGGCGTATTTCCCGACAGGCCCTCTCTTTTGAGCCAACGCTTATTTCCTGTTTATGATTTCCCAGACTTCCTCGTCAAATCTGCGGTCTTTGTAGTAAAACGGCCTGTCCGCCTCTGTGATTTCCCGGATCACCCTGCAGGGATTGCCTGCCGCGCACACATTGTCCGGAATGTCTTTTGTCACCACGCTGCCGGCACCGATCACCACATTATTCCCGATTTTGACGCCCGGAAGGATAACGCAGCTTCCGCCGATCCAAACGTTGTCTCCGAGGGTCACGGCGATGCCGTATTCGTAGCCGGAATTTCTGCTTTCCGGGTGGATTGGATGCCCCGCCGTATAGATGGAGACATTGGGCCCGAACAGCACATTTTTTCCGATCGTGATCTTTGCCACATCCAGCATGATACAGCCTGTGTTTGCATAAAAATTTTCCCCCAGCTCAATGTGGCTGCCGTACTCGCAGTGGAAGGGAGGCTCGAAATACACATTCTTCCCGTGCTTCATTCCGGTTCGGTCAAGACACTGCATCCCCTTCTCCACCTCAAAAGGCATTACAGTATTGTATTCGCGGATCGCTTTCTTCACAACAAGCTGTTCTGC
>CAOJHI010000302.1 GCA_948436005.1 uncultured Lachnospiraceae bacterium | reverse complement strand
AATATCTGCCTGAAAAAAAATCAGATCCTTTGGCGGAAAATAAAGAATCTCATGGTCAAAATACTTATAATTTTCATAGATCTCCTTGGCGCGCAGATCATTGTGCGCAATGATCACCGTTGCAAACCGTTTCCCGGTCAGCTTCATACGCCGCAGCTGTTCGCCTGCACAGTAAATAAAATGAGGTTTCTGAGAATCAATGCAGCCGGTAACCTGGAGCATTCCACGGTTGCCGGCCAGCTTTTGGCTTATCTCCTGAAATTCCCCCAGCTGCTGCATGGGAGTTAAAAATGCATTCATATAAGAGGTCCTTTTCTTTTTATGTTGAATTCATTCATAACCTGTTCCGTTTCTTCCGTCACAAGGCGCGCAGCCGCCGTGGCTGCCCGCGAAAACGCGTCTTCCATCTCAGCCTGTTCCTCCTTTGGGAAACGGCCCAGCACATAGTCAGCCAGATCAAACCCGGCAGGCTTTTCCCCGACTCCGATTTTGACACGCTTGAATGTCTCTGTGCCTAGATGGCTGATGATACTTTTGATTCCATTATGCCCTCCGGCGCTTCCTTTCTTGCGGATACGCAGCTGTCCCGGTGCAAGACTGATGTCGTCGTACAGAACAGTCAGTTCCTCTGTCACATCGATTTTATAAAAATCACATGCTGCCCGGATACTCTCCCCGCTCAGATTCATGTAGGTCTGCGGCTTTAAGAGAAGCACCTTCTGTCCGTCAATCACACCGGTGCCGCAAAGCGCCTGAAACTTTTTCGTGGTGATATCAATCCTGTATTTTTCTGCCAGGCGCTCCACTGCCTCAAAACCGGCATTGTGTCTCGTGCCGGCATATTTGCTCCCCGGATTGCCAAGTCCTGCTATGATGTACATACTATTTTCTCCGTTCTCTCTGTCGTTACGAAACCATTGTACAGCCCGCGCAAAAATACTGCCTGTTCTGCGATTGCCCTCCCCAGGGCATTTCTCTGATTTCCAAAGTCTCATGCCTGCATCCCGGTCAGGCATTCCACAGCCTTCTCAAAGTGCATGGAGTGCGATGCTTTTACTAAAATTGTGTCGTCCTTCTTTACCAGTTTTGGAAGCTCCCGCAAAAGCTCCTGCAAATTTTCTATTTGAATGACCTGTATTTTGGAATTCACGCTGGAAATTCCGTCTGCCAGCTCTGTCATCAGGGCGCCGACGCAGATACAGCAGTCAATATCCAGGCTTCCTGCAAATTCACCGACCTCGCGGTGCAGCGCACGTTCGTCCGGCCCTAACTCTCCCATGTCTCCGAGAATCGCAACCTTCCGGCCCAGGCCATCCTGCAAAACCTCAAGCGACGCTTTCATGGAGACCGGATTGGCATTGTAGCAGTCATCAATAATCGTATAATCTTCTGTATGCACAATATGAAACCTGCCGCTGACCGGCTGCAGGCTCTCAATGCCTGCGCGAATCTGTGCAGTCGTCAGTCCATAGTGCAGTCCAACTGCCGTACCGGCCAGCGCATTCAGGACCATATGCATCCCTGGTATCGGAATCTTTACAGTAAAGCTGCCCTTTTCTGTATGAATCTGGCAGGAAACCCCGTCAAATCCCTTTTTCTCAATGCGGTCCGCATATACTGCATTCTCTTTTCCAAATCCAAAGAACACCGGACAAATCCCTTTGACCTGCGTGAGCTCTGAAAGCTTATCATCTTCTCCATTTAATATAATATGCCCATCTGGACGAAGAAAATCAAAAATTTCTGATTTTGCCCGCAGCACACCATCCCTGTCTCCGAGGAATTCCAGGTGACACTGTCCGATATTTGTGATCACGCATGTGTCCGGCTTTGCAATCTTTGCCAGCCGGTGCATCTCCCCGAAATTGCTGATCCCCATCTCAAGAACAGCAATCTCATCCTCCTCGCGAATCCGGAAAACTGTCAGAGGAAGTCCAAGCTCATTATTGAAATTCCCTGCTGTTTTCAGTACCCGGTACTTCTGTGAAAGCACAGCTGCGATCATTTCCTTAGTGCTTGTTTTTCCGACACTGCCTGTAATCCCGATGACCGGAATCTGCAGCTGCTCCAGGTATTCCTGTGCAATCGCTTTTAACGCCTCAAGCGTAGATTCCACCAGAATGTAATTCCCCTCCGCCTCCGGAAGCTCACGCTCTGAAAGCACGCAGAGCGCTCCTTTTTCAAATACAGCCGGAATAAAATCATGTCCGTCGGCCCGCGCGCCTTTGATTGCCGCAAACAGTCCTCCCGGCTCCGCCTTCCGGCTGTCTGTCGTAATGGCGTTTACTTCCCGCTGCGCGTCCTCTGCCCTGCCCACGTACGAGCCCCCACAAACTTCGGCAATACGCTGCAATGTCAATCCCTTCATATCTCTTCCCTCTCCGTCCTGTTCTTATTTTTCATGCTTCCGCAAGCCTTCCGTCAGTTCTGCTGTTTCATCAACGCTCATGCTTCATCGACACCTCAATCAGCAGCTCGCACAGATCTGCAAAACTCATCCCGAGTGCTGCCGCTTCCTGCGGAAGCAGGCTCGTCGGCGTCATGCCAGGCAGCGTATTTGCCTCCAGGCAGTACAGACTTCCGTCTTTCCCCATCATAAAATCCATGCGCGCATAGCACTGCAGCTTCAGCGCATGATACGCCATCTCTGCATACCGCTGCATCCGGGCTGTCGTCTCCTCGTCCAGCTCCGCCGGACACGTCTCGATCGTCGAGCCTGCCTGGTATTTATTTTTATAATCATAAAATCCCACCAGCGGTGCAATTTCGATAACCGGATAAGCCTTCCCTTCCACAACGCCTACGGAAAACTCTCTTCCTTCAATATACTGCTCCACAACGACTTCTTCTTCATATCCAAAAGCCATTTCCAGCGCTTCATCATATTCCTGCTGTGTATGTACAATCGCTACGCCTACACTCGACCCCCCGCAGCACGGTTTCACCACGCAGGGAAGCCCCACCCCGTTTTCCGAAGCAGGAAGCCTTTCCTGTGTCCGGTTCAGCACAATTCCTTTTGCTGTCGGTATTCCGTCCTGCGCAAACAGCTTCCGCGAAAGGCCTTTATCCATGGCTAC
>CAOJHI010000301.1 GCA_948436005.1 uncultured Lachnospiraceae bacterium | reverse complement strand
GAGCCGTTTCGTCATCCCCTTATAATCCGTTCCGTAGATCTTTAAAATCTGATTCATCTGCATACCTACCTCCAAACTCTCTTTCCGCGCTGACAACTAGAACCTTTTCGCAAAATTGAAACCACCTGATTTCTGCGCAACACACGTCTCCCCAAACTGCTTATATAACAAAAGCGGAACCACCATACAAATCCCGAACAGCGCGCCTATGCAAAGCACAAGCTCCACTGCCGGATAACAAAACACAAAATATGCAAGCTTTTTCTGTATCCGGCATCCTACGCAGTACCACAGTACACTTCCCACCGCAGCCGTCACAAGGGAAATGATAAGACTATAAAACATTCCCTCAAATAAAAGCATATTTCTCAGCTGTCCCGTAGTCATTCCCACATGCTCCATTACTGCAAACTCCTTTTTCCGTACATCCAGTCCAGAAAAGGTAATGTTCACATAATGGAGCAGTCCCATTAAAATCAAAATAGCGCTCAGCGCTCCCATAACAACCCGCGATGTCCGGATATAATTCTGCTCCGCATCCATCAGCTCAGATTTCGCTGTAAACTGAAGCGTCCTGTTGTCCGCAATGATCCCTCCATACTGTGCCTTGGTAGTGACATACTGTTTGTTGTATTTGTCGATCTCTCTGGCAATAGTTTCCTTTAATACAGATGCATACTCCTTCTCTGCTTCCATATCTACCCGGAAAATCTGTTCCGTCAATCCCATCTTTTGAAATCCTGCTTCACTCACAAGAAGATACAGAAACAGATCACTGTTCCAGGTCGTCTTTAGCGGTGGAAATCCTTCCCGCTTAAAATCCAGGTACCCGGAGAACTCCATGGAACCCGTTTTTTCTCCATCCATATTAAAAATTTCAATCGGTTCTCCGATGTGCCCATTGCCCGTCTCTTCCTGCTGCCTGGAAAGGCTGTGGTAATGGAGAATAACAGCGCCTCTTCCTTCCAAAACGCCATCCACATCAATCTTCAGTCCTTTGCTTTCTGAAAAATGTCTCAGCTCTTCCAAATATTCTGTTGTTACCACCTGCGCCACAAAAGAAATCTTTCCATCCTGCACAGACTTATTTTCCAGACATGCCTGCAAAGCAGGCTCTTCCCTTGAAAGCTTCCCATATCCTCCCTGTGTAATCTCCTGTTTTGCTATCCCCTTCAGACTCGTGATACGCCGGGCAAACGAAGGCGAAAAAAACAACGTGCCCTCTTCATATTCATTGATTTCAAGCGCAGAGCTGTTACTCATCACACAAAAATCCGAATTCTCATAATCAATCTGCCGCGACCGGTCGGTTCCTTTTGTTATAACAACCATCGTCAAAGACACCATTAACGCCATGCTTAAAGACAGAATCATAAGCGCAGAACGTTTCGGAAAACGTTTGACATTTCTCCACGCCAAACATATCGTTTCACTCTTCTTCTGTTTTCTGCCAGAAAACAAAAGCCTGCCCGTCTTTTTTACCTTTACAGAGCCCAAATCATTTGCCGCCTCAATCGGAGACATCCGAATCACTTTCCTCATAGCAAACACATAGCTTACGCCTGTAACAGCCGCCTGAAATAAAAAGGCTGCAATCAGAAGTTCCGCCCGAAAGATAAGTATTGCAGAAGCCCGGCCAAAACCGGTCAGATACAGCCTGGATAAAAACCCGGGAAGCACCAGACAAACAATCAAACTCCCCAAAATGCCTCCCATCAGGCTGCTCCACAAGCTGATTCGGCCCGCCTGCCTGCACGCCATCCTCCAAAGCTGTCGCCGCGTCATCCCGATTGTCTTCAGCAGCCCATACTGCCGGATTTCTCTGTTCATGGATATCTGTATGACATTATAGAAAAGCAATCCTGCTGCTGCCAGTATCACCGCGCATAAAACCGCAGCTGTCCCAAATCCACCGGTAATTCGCCGAACTGTGTCTCTGGTAACAGAATTTCCGCCCCAGAAACGCTGCTTTTCATCCCGCATCTCCACATCTCTGTAAAGCATCTCCTCGATATTCTCGCCGGTAATTCGATCATCCTGCTGAATCAGCAGCGTTGTCTGTGCAGCCTCTGGCCGCCTCATTTCATCCAGTAATTCTTCTGAAAAATACCCTCCCGGAGCGCCTACCATAGAATCCACATAATCAGTATAATAACCGCTCAAGCAGAATGTTTTCGAAATGCGCGTCCCGTCAAGCATCTGGATTTCCAGATCAATATCCGCTTCTAATTCCGGCAGCTCAATATTCATCTCCTGCAAGGAACGAACCGGCAGCATGATTTCATCCTTAGCCCTCGGATACTGCCCCTCAATATCCGTATAAGCGGGCTGCTGCATCTCCTCCCATGCGTTCTGATCCAGCACCTCGCAGCGAAACTGCTCTGTATTTCCAAAGTACACTGATCTGCCTACTGTTTTTATATAAGACAGCTTTTTCACTTCCTCATACTGCTCCTGCGAAGCATTTTCCAGTGTTGTGTACGCTGCCGTTCCTGCGTTTCTCATATAAAGCAGACAATCTGCTTCCACCTTCCCCACAGCCAGACTGAATACAGAAAATACTGCCGCTGTGACAAAAGCTCCGGCGCCAATCAAAATGCGGTTCCTTGTCCTGTTACTTTTATTACCTGCCTTTGAAAGAACCCGGATAATCTCCTGATTATTATTCCTCATCTTTGTCGCCTCCAACTCTTCCGTCCTCAATTCGGATGATTCGATCTGCAAGCTGCGCGATCTCCTCATTATGTGTCACGACGACAATCGTCTGGTTAAATGCCTGCGCACTGGCTTTCAGAAGCCCTACTACCTCAATTCCGGTCACAGAATCCAGACTTCCGGTTGGTTCATCTGCAAGAATCAGCGCCGGTTTCATAGAAAGTGCTCTTGCGATTGCCACCCGCTGCTGCTGCCCGCCGGAAAGCATATGCGGCATAGCATCTAATTTTTCCTCTATTTTCAGACTTTGTATGACGTGGCGCAGGTACGCCGTATCCGGAGAAACGCCATCCAGTTTCAAAGGCAGTGTAATATTTTCCGCTACACTCAAAATGGGAACCAAATTGTAATTCTGAAAAACAAAC
>CAOJHI010000300.1 GCA_948436005.1 uncultured Lachnospiraceae bacterium | reverse complement strand
AAAACACAACGCAAGGCAGTCTTGCAGAACTGGTAGGTAGTCCAGTCGCACCATTATGGTGTGGGTAGGGATTCTTGAACGAATCACAGCAGGCTTTGAAATTACAGCAGGAGCAGTTGAAAACGGAACGCAAGATTATAAGCCGGGAGCAGCGGGAAGCAGAGAAACAGCGTCAGTTTGAACTGAAACAGCAGAAAAGGAAAGAAAAGCACAGGGGCAGATAA
Source organism: uncultured Lachnospiraceae bacterium (assembly GCA_948436005.1). Classification (GTDB taxonomy): domain Bacteria; phylum Bacillota; class Clostridia; order Lachnospirales; family Lachnospiraceae; genus Choladousia. The sequence goes on along the minus strand of CAOJHI010000300.1, from coordinate 2,872 downwards.
TATGATTTACTTCATGTAAAAGTAGGAGGGATTCCTTTGTTTAAGAAAAAAGATACGAAGACTGTACAGAGTGCAAAGGCACAGACAAAAAAGCCGGCAGCTAAAAGCGGGAAAGCACAGACGAGTAAAGCTGCGGCAAAAAAAGGAAAAACACAGCCGGGAAAAACTGCTGCTAAGGGTGGGAAGCAGGCAGCTCAGAGCAAAGCAACGCAGGATCGAAGTGACGCGGTACTTGCCAAATTAATGGCAATAGAAAAAGAGACGAGATTAAAGGAGGCGAGAGACCAGGTGGACCAGCTGGATGATGAGAATATTGCTGCGAATATTGAACAGTTATTGAAGATTATCGGGTCGGGAGAATAGCCGGAAAGCTGGTTTATGAGATCATGGAGAAAAAACTGAAAGCAAATTATGCCGTAAAAATGTATAGAAAAGCCGGGTTTGAAGCAGTGGATGAAAAGGAAGAGGAATACATCATGGCCTGCCGATTGCAGGGGAGAGACTTATGGTGATACAAGAAATCGACAAAGTAAAATTCAGGCCCAGAACACCTCGTGATCTCACATGGATCAAAAAGTACGGAACCGTATTTTCTGTGATTGACGCGACCGGTTCAGGATGCATCTGTTTTGGTGTGGAAGATGAAAATGACAGGTATTTCATCAAAGTGGCAGGCGTGGATACTGTGGATGCGGAAATCTCGCCGGAGGAGTCGGTGGAAATCCTGAAAAATGCCGCAGGCCTGTATCAGACCTTAAAGCATCCCAGCCTGGCAGAGCTGATCGAGCATTATCCGGTTTCTGACTATTATGCGGTAGTGTTTCGATGGGCTGAGGGCGGCTGCCTGTTCGATTACTGGAATTTTGAGAAATACGGCAGGAACCCGGGGCTGACCAGCCCTGCGGAGAGGTTCAAAGGCCTGCCGTCCGAGCGGAAGCTTTCTGCGGTAGAATGCCTTTTCTCTTTTTTGGAAACCGTTGCGGCTAACCAATATGTGGCTGTGGATTTTTACGATGGGAGTCTGATCTATGATTTTGAGACAGACAAGATGACGATCTGTGATATCGATCTGTTCCGGAAGCGGCCTGCCCGCAATGATATGGGAGAGGCATACTGGGGGACAAAAAGACTGAAAGCTCCGGAAGAGTATATCCTGGGGGCCGTGATTGATGAGACGACCAATGTATTTACATTAGGGGCGCTGATCTTCGATTTCTTTGGAAAGTATACCCGGGAGGAGATTGAAAAGAGATACGCAGAAAATCGATTTCTGCCATGTGCCGCAGAAAATTGGACATTGGACAGAGACTTATATATCGCGGTGCGAAAGGCTGTTGAGCCTGACAGGACAAAAAGGTACAAGACGATCTCTGATTTCCGAAGAGCATTTATACGGCAGGAATGACAGAGATACGAGATTGAGTATGATCTACATTTTTATATTCGGCAAGGCACCATTTGAAGCAGGGACTGCGGGAATAAAAAAATTCCTTTGATTTCCTTTCTTTGATTATCATTCAGAACAAAAATGCCGAAATATCATAAGAAGGCATCAGCCTTTTCAACAAAAAAGGTATTTACCATACCGGAAAGGAGATGACATTATGGCAGTTGGTTCAGTATCCAGTTATAGTCCTATGTTTAACTATCAGGGCTGGGTTGACAATGCAAACTCTCGGACAGAAGCTTTGTCGGAGCAGATTGGTTACGATCCTGCAGAGAGTACGGATAAGACATCAAGTTCCAGCAGTACTTCAAGCACAAATAAGACATCCAGCAGCTACAGCAACAGCAGCGCTGCTACGAGCGCGTCTTCATTTTTGCTGAATTATAAGCAGTCCCTTATGGATCTGGAGTCCGCTTCTCAGAAGCTGCAGGTTGGCGCCAAGGACAATGTGTTCTCAAAGTATGAGAGTGCTGTTTCGGCATTATCCAAAGCAGGAACCGAGGACGAGAGAAAAGCAGCGCAGGCAAAGGTGGATAAGGCACAGGAAGATATCATATCCGCAATCACTGATTTCGCGGATAAGTACAACAATACAATATCTTTCCTTGAGAGCAATTCAAACCGCAGTGCGGGCGCAGCGCGTCAGCTGGAATCTCTGAAGAGATCCCTTCCGACCGAAAATGCAATGAAAAAAGCACTGGGAATGAGCCTCAGTACCACCGGCAGGCTCCAGGTGGATAAGGACGAATTAAAGAAGTCGCTGGATCGAGGCTATGATCTTGCAAAGGACGTGATGGGCGGCCAGTATGGCATTGCGCAGCGTACCGGTTCAAAAGCAAGCACAATCCTGGATTCATCAATTGACACTGTAGTGGGGAGTTCTAAGACACAATCTTCTTCGACATCTAAGGACAAGAATTCTTCCGCGGCAGGTGTTGACTTCTCCGATCTCTCATCGGATGATTCTATGTCCGCATATTTTACATCTTTTGCAAGCTTTGCAAAGAGCGGAGCTTACAACCTCAGCAACTATTATGCGGTTGGTATGCTTCTGAATACTTTGGTATAGGGATGTGGAATCAAAAACCCACGTAAATGATGAGTTTGCGTGGGTTTTTTATATATAAAAACTGCAATGAGGAGAGCCTTTATCTGCGGATCGGATCAAAGCATAACCGCATCGGCAGGGAACGGACGAAGTGTTCAAAGGTGTTCAAGCGATAACGCACAAAAAAGTGGAGGAAACGTTCAGCTTACAGCGTTTCCTCCGCTTTTGAGAACTGCCGCAGACCGGAATCGAACCGGTACGGGTATCACTACCCACGGGATTTTAAGTCCCGGGCGTCTGCCAGTTCCGCCACTGCGGCATATGGTATGGGGCCTATAGGGCTCGAACCTATGACCCTCTGCTTGTAAGGCAGATGC
>CAOJHI010000299.1 GCA_948436005.1 uncultured Lachnospiraceae bacterium | reverse complement strand
CAATGACTGACAATGACTATCCTTTCCCGAATACGCAGGCCAGCGTACAGATGAGCTGGTGCGGAACAGCGGAAATTGACAAGAATCCGGGCCTTTGGGGACGGGTGACATTTGAATAAAGATACAGGCAAAGGGCAAAGCTTAAAAACGGCTTTGCCCTTTCGAAATGAATCATATACTTAATATCAGCTATTAATTTTTACACAAACGTTGAAGTGATCTCGTTAATAATAAATCACACGGACTTTTTTCACGCCGTCCACGTTGCGGATTTGATTAATGAGCTCCTCATCTGGCATGGTGTCGCAGTCGATCAGGGTATAGGCAACATCCCCGCGGCTCTTGTTTGTCATGTTCGGGATGTTGATGCCTGCATCGGAGAGAATGGAGGAAAAGCGGACAATCATGTTCGGCTTATTTACATTCATGATGCAGATACGGCAGGCGCATTTTTCTGGCGGGAGAGAGCAGCTCGGATAGTTTACAGAGTTGCGGATGCGGCCTGTTTCCAGGAAGTCCTGAAGCTCATCCACAGCCATGACTGCACAGTTTTCCTCTGATTCTGCAGTGGATGCGCCAAGGTGCGGCGTTGCGATGACATTGACCATCTGGCCGGTTTTCTCGTTCGGGAAATCTGTCATGTAGCGTTTTACCTTGCCACTTTCCAGTGCCTCTGCCATATCGTCATCGTTTACGAGAAGGTCACGCGCGTAGTTGAGGATCACGACGCCATCCTTCATGGATGAAAATGCTTCTTTGTTGATCATTCCGCGGGTGGAATCAAGAAGCGGCACATGCAGTGTGATATAGTCGCAGTTTTCAAAAATAGCAGAGGTCTGTTCAACCACCTTTACATGGCGGGACAGACGAAGTGCGCCGCTTACAGCCAGGAACGGGTCATAGCCGTACACGTGCATGCCGAGTGCATCGGCCGCATTTGCCACTTCAATACCAATCGCACCGAGACCGATTACGCCCAGCGTTTTTCCTTTGATCTCTGTCCCGGCAAAATTCTTTTTGCTTTTTTCCATGTCTTTGGAGATGTTTTTGTCATCTTTATTTTCGCGAACCCAGTTGATTCCGCCATCAATGTCTCTGGCAGCCAGAAGCATTCCTGCAAGCACCAGCTCTTTTACGCCGTTTGCATTGGCTCCCGGGGTATTGAATACCACTATGCCCTGTTCCGTGCATTTATCGAGCGGAATGTTGTTTACGCCGGCTCCGGCACGGGCGATTGCCACAAGGCGGTCTGACAGCTCCAGCTCATGCATATTTGCGCTTCGTACCAGAACGGCGTCTGCATCCTGAAGGCTGTCTGTCATTTCATATGTTTCTTTAAGGTTCTGTGTTCCCACTTTAGAAATGGGATTCAGGCAATGGATTTTTGTCATAATGTACTCCTCTTTTTCTGTAATGGCCGTGCGCGGCAATACAATCCGCCACGACAAAGCTTTAACGCATATCTTATCATAAAATTTCCCAAAAGTACATATGCTTTACAACAAAAGTGTTGTTTTATATTTTAGGATGAAAGGAAAAAACCATGGCTGGAAAACAGATACATAATAAAACGCGCCGCAAAAAAGAATCAGGTGAAAAATCGCGTTTAAACGGATTGGTTCGTGCCATGCAGCTCCCGGAAGATTTGACAAAAGGGAATATCCTTGTTTCTATGCAGGGACAGGAACGTCTTATTGTGGAAAATTTTAAAGGGATTTCCTCGTACACAACAGAAGAAATCCGTCTGATCACCAAGTGCAGGAAAATCTGTATTACAGGGCGGCGTCTGGTGATTGAGAATTATTCAAAGGAGGAAATTGAGATTTCTGGTTTTATTGACAAAGTAGAGTATCTGTAATTTTCAGGGGGAACGTATGGAAAAACGCATCACTGATTTTTTTCGAGGTTATGTCCGGATACGGATTACCGGCAATCATTACGACCGTTTTTTAAATCTTTGTGCTTATCATGACATTGTACTTTGGAATCTGCTTCCTGTCGGGGAGGCATATGAAGCATTTATTGCCCGAAAGGACTTTAAAAAACTGAAAACGATTGTCAGGAAAAGCCATGCAGCGGTTAAAATCACTGAGCGTCATGGCCTTCCTTTTTTTATACATCGAAACAGGAAACGGAAAGTATATGTTCTTGGAATTGCGGCAGCCATGGCTTTTTTGTTCTGGCTTTCCGCGCATATCTGGAATATTTCCATAGATGGGAATCTGTCACAGACAGATGATGTGATCTTTGAGTATCTGAGCAATGCAGGGATTTACCACGGCATGTGGAAATCTCAGGTGGACTGTAAAGAGCTTGCCGCTGATATCCGGAACTGCTTTCATGAATTTGCCTGGGTGGCCGCAGAACTGAAGGGTACGCGGCTTGTAATCCATGTAAAAGAGGGAATTCTAAAAGAAGAGTCGGAAGAGGATATTCAGAACAAAACAGAACCTTCCAGCCTGGCAGCTGCGTGTTCGGGCACAGTGGAATCCATTTATGTGCGCCGTGGTACTCCGCTTGTAAAGGCAGGAGATGAGGTGGAAAGAGGGACAATTCTCGTTTCAGGCGCTTTGCCGATTTATAATGACAGTCAGGAAATTGCTGCTTACCAGTATGTAGCTTCCGATGCGGATATCGTAATCCGGACAGAGCGCACATATCGGGATGAACTGCCGCTTGTCACGGAAGAAAAAGAATATACGGGACGCGAAAAAGACAGCTGGCTGTTTCGGATTGGAGATACCCCGTTTGCATGGCCGGATTCATTTGGTTCCTTTGCCCAATATGATACAGTGTCCAGCCTGACGCAGGTGCGTATTTCAGATAACTTTTATCTGCCGTTTTACATACAAAAGTTTACGGCAAGAGAATATGAAAATAAAGAAATCCAGTACACAAAGGAAGAGGCTAAAGAGATTCTTAATAGAAATTTCAGGTATTTTGTGCAAAATTTAAATGAAAAGGGGGTTCAAATATTTGAAAATGATGTTAGAATAGAATGGACTGAAAAGTCTGCCATCGCGTCAGGCATTCTGACGACCGGGGAAAATGCGGTCAGCCGGGTGAAAACAGACAGCATGGAGGAGGAATTACAGCATAATGAGTATGGTTGAGATG
>CAOJHI010000298.1 GCA_948436005.1 uncultured Lachnospiraceae bacterium | reverse complement strand
GGGCAAACTTCGTAAGCTAACGAACAGCTGTGCTGTGAGTAATATAGCTTACAAGGAGTTTGCTTGCCTGCAAGGGCAAACTTCGTAAGCTAACGAGCAGCTGTGCTGTGAGTAATATAGCTTATAAGAAGTCTAGTTCTGAAAAAGGAGCCCCATATAATGCAGCCCCCAATAATCCTTCATTCTGATATGAATAATTTTTATGCCTCTATTGAATGTCTGGACAATCCTGCCCTGCGCGGTAAACCGATGGCAGTGGCCGGTGATCCAAATGCCCGTCACGGGATTATCCTGGCGAAAAATTACGAAGCAAAAAAATATGGCGTTGCAACCGGTGATCCTTTATGGATGGCACGGCAAAAATGTCCGGATATCATCTTTATGCCGCCAAGGTATGACCGGTATATCGAGTTCTCCCAGGCTGCCAGTCAGATTTATGAGGAATATACGGATAAAGTTGAAGCCTTTGGCCTTGATGAATGCTGGCTGGACGTCACAGAATCTACCGGTCTTTTTGGCAATGGCAAAGAAATAGCTGATGAAATCCGGGAACGAATGAAACAGGAGCTTGGCGTTACTGTCAGTATTGGGGTATCTTATAACAAAATTTTCGCCAAGCTTGGAAGTGATCTGAAAAAGCCGGACGCCACCACGGTAATCGGCGCGGATTTCAGAGAAAAAATCTGGCCCCTCCCCGCAGATATGCTTCTTTACGTGGGAAAAGCTACGTACGCCAAACTATTAAAACAAGGCATCCACTCCATTGGCGATCTGGCCTGCTGCGATCCTGCATTTTTAGAACAACTGCTTGGGAAGAATGGAATCATGCTCTGGACATTTGCCAACGGGCTTGACCGTTCCCCTGTGTGTTATTCCTATTCCCACCGGATTATTAAAACCATAGGAAACAGCACCACAACGCCGCGTGATCTGACGACTGATACGGATATTAAAACCATATTGTATATCCTGGCGGAAAGCGTTGCCGAACGGATGCGCCTGGAACACTTTTACTGCCGCAGCGTCCAGATCAGCATCCGTGATAATTCCCTGGCCTCCTTTGAACGTCAGGGAAAGCTTCCTCTGCCGACTTGTACCGCACAGTCAATTTTTGAAAAAGCTTTTGAATTATATTGCCGGAACCGTCCGTCAAGACCGGTACGCAGTCTGGGGGTACGGGCCTGCAACCTTTCCTATATGGAATATCGCCAGCTTTCCTTTTTAGAAGACGCTGTCAAAGATCAGCGGCAGGAAGAACTGGAACGAAGTATTGATAAAATACGAAACCGCTACGGACATTACGCGATCCAGCGCGGAATAATGCTGATGGATAAAAATCTGTCCCATCTTGACCCTATTTCTGAACACACGATTTATCCGGAAGCATATTTGAAAAGACAATCAAATGCTCCATTTTAGATGGCCTTGCCTGCGGATGAAAAATTGTGACTGATATAAAATACACAAGTAAGACAGTGCATCTCTTATGCTTTGCCCACAACGGAAAATGCCGGACCATCTAAAAAATCCTCTATAAATTTCTTCAGGCTCTGTGGAGACTGATACGTTTTACAGAAAGAAAATTCCTGGGAAAGACTGTCTATTTCCTCCATTGCATCTTTAAACGCTCTTATTTCTTTTGGTACAGCATTCGTAAAATCCAGCTTTGCCGGGTGGATGCGATGATTCTGAATCGCATAATTCACTCTGTCCGCACAGCGGCAGGCCCCGCTGCCATATTCCCCGCAGTATTCCTTTAAAAAGTCTGCCACCTTCCGGCGTACTCTCGAAAGCCTCTGCCGATATGTCTCTGGTGTAATTTCAAGAATCTCTGCCGCAATCCGGCTGTCAAGCCGGAACATGGTTCCCAGAATAAAAATACAGCGACTTTCTGCATCCAGACACTGAAGCATAACATTGGTACAGGAAAGCTTTAACTCCTCCGCCAAAACAGACTGCTCCACATTCTGTGTCAAATCCGGTACATTCGTAATATCTGCATTTTCGATATCATCCCCGTAAAACTCAAAGCTAAGCGGGAACCTGGCAAACATGTGCTTCTTATAATCCTTCAGATAGTTCGATGCAATCCGGAATACCCACGTTCCAAAAGCGCTCTCCCCTTTGAAGGATGATAAATGGGTAATAATTTTCAGCAGAATATCCTGCGCTGCGTCCTCTGCATCGGGATAGGTCCCCAGCATACGCAAAGAAAGGTTAAACACCAAATCCTGTACGCTGAGGAGCACCGTCTCAAGGGCTTCCTTATCTCCTGCAGTGGCCTTCTGGATGAACTCCAGAAACTCTTCGTTTGTATACTGATTCATGCTTCCTCTTTTCTGAAGTGCAAATGGTATTTTCTCCGGGAAATACAGAAGAACTTCATCTGTACCTGACCTCAAACTTTGCGGCACTTCCACGTAAAGTTTTTCCCTCATGCGTGATGAAATCACAGTTCAATAAGTACATAAAATTAGACCATGTTTTTTCTTCTGTGTGACAGATATTTTATTATTTTTGTAAATTTATTTTCAAAAATTTTACTGGGCCTTAAAGTTATAAACCGGCTTCATGACATCAACCACATCTACGGATTCCTGAATAACATCCATGATATCCTCCAAAGATTTATATGCCATCGGTGCTTCGTCAATTGTCCTTTCATTGACCGAGGTGGTATAAATCCCCTGCATGGCTGCCCGATAATCATCCATATCCAGGTTTTCTTTCGCCTTTGCCCTGGTCATAACGCGGCCGGCGCCATGCGGTGCTGAGTAGTTCCACTCCGGATTTCCTTTTCCGACAGCTATGATGGAACCATCCCGCATATTAATCGGAATCAGAACTTTCTCTCCCTTGTGCGCTGCAATTGCTCCCTTGCGAAGAATCCTCTCATCCGTGTCAATATAATTATGAATGGTATGGAATGCCTCTGCGCCAGTCATACCGGTTCGCTCCAGTATGATCTCTGCCATTCTCTCCCTGCTTCTATTGGCAAAACGCTGACAGATTTCCACATCGTGCAGATAATCCTCCAAAAAAGAACCGTACAGCCAGCAAATATCCTCCGGAACCTGCAAAACCTGCAGATCGGAAGAGCACACGTCTGAACTCCAGTCACCTGATCGTT
>CAOJHI010000297.1 GCA_948436005.1 uncultured Lachnospiraceae bacterium | reverse complement strand
TATCATGATGTGGCTTCCCTTTGCCATTTGGGTGAAAACTCAGCTGCAGACAATGGCAAAAAAGAACTCGGACCACTGCCCGGCGCGTCGGCTGCCCTCCTCGGTGTTTTCGCTGCCGTATGGTGCCTGATCTTTCTGTATCTTGCTGCCCAGACACTGAAAAAAGCGAAGAAAGATCGTTAAAAAAATATCAATAACATTGATTTTTAAATATTTTTGAGTATAATGTAGGTGATATCAAATAAGAAAAGGAGATTCATTATGAAAAAAGGTATTGCATTCGTAACAGCACTTTCTCTGACACTCGCTGTTTCCGGAACCGCTCTGGCAGCAGAGACAACAGAAGGTGTTATGACTCACGCGGAATACGTTGCAGCAGAACTCGAAACTGAGGTTACTGTTGAAACCTACGTACAGGCAAAACAGTCCTGGTGGGAGGACAAGGCTACCGTTTATTCCCAGAATGAAGACGGCGCTTACTTCCTGTACAACATGGCCTGCTCTGAGGAAGACTATGAAAAGCTCGTACCGGGAACCAAAATCAAAGTAACCGGATACAAAGCTGAATGGTCCGGCGAGGTGGAAATCATTGACGCTACCTTTGAAATCATCGAAGGTGAAGAATACATCGCTCCGGTCACAGATGTGACAGAGCTGCTTGGCAAAGATGAGCTGATTGACCATCAGAACGAGTACGTTGCTTTCAAGGGCATGACCGTAGAAGCAGCCGGACAGGATGAAAACGGCAATGACGTAGCATTCCTGTACAACTGGGACGGTTCCGGCACAGACGGTGACGATCTTTATTTCAATGTTTCTTTAAATGATGAAACTTATACCTTTACGGTAGAATCCTATCTGTGTGATAACACCACTGATGTTTACAAAGCAGTTACAGAACTGAAAATCGGTGATACCATTGATATGGAAGGCTTCCTGTACTGGTATGAAGGCGTAAATCCGCATATCACAATGGTAACTCCTGCAAAATAATTCACAGAAAAACATAGATTTAAAAAGGGCTGCCACACAATCCACAGTTCAATGAAAATGGAACTTTTTCCGGTTCATGAAAACTGTGTTTGTGTGGCAGCCTTTCTTATATCCAACTTGCGGTTTTGCGCAATCGTCTAAGTTTCTTATTTTAAAAATCCATTGATAATCTGCTCTTCCGCTTCCTCTTCTGTAAGGCCAAGTGTCATCAATTTAACAATCTGTTCTCCTGCTATTTTCCCAATTGCTGCCTCATGAATCAGCGCAGCATCAAGATCATTGGCCTCCAGCTGCGGCACTGCCAGAATCCTGGCATTTCCCATAATAATGGCGTCGCACTCCGTATGTCCGCTGCACGCGGCATTTCCGGTAATCTTTGCATCAAATTTCTGATACGAGGAATCCTTTGCCACAGACCTGGAAACTACATCCGCATGCGACTGCTCTCCCTCCAGCTTCACCTCATAATTGCTGATCGCTGTCTGGTCTCCATGTGTCATCAGACGCTCCCGGACAAGCAGCTTCGCGCCCGCTGCAAGCTCTGCATACGTATCGCGCTTTGTGGAATCAACGCCCTTGATCTGCACCATCTCCATCTCTACCACGCTTCCTTCCTCCTGGTAGACCTCTGTACCAGGATTCAAAATACGCTTTCCTGTGCCTTCTCCGGACCCGTAATGTTTCTCTACATATTTTACTTTGGCGTTCTTCCCTACATAAAACCGGTGGATGCCATCATGCTCAGAATCCTGCACCCCGCAATTGTCAATTCCACAGCCTGCTACAATCGTCACATCGCAGTCATCACCAATATAAAAATCATTATACACTACTTCTTTTAAACCGCTCTGACTGAGCACAACCGGAATGTGTACACTCTCATTTTTGGTGCCCTCTTTGATGCGAATAATGATCCCGCTTCCGTCCTCTTTTGACTCAATATCAATGTTCGCTGTGGTATTTCTGGCCGCCGATTTTCCATTTGCGCGTATGTTGTACGCACCCTCCGGCACCTCATGGAGGTCAGCCACCTCTTCGAGCAGCCTTTTCTGAATCTGATCCATCATTTTCTTTTCCCTCCCATCTGATATTTGTCGCACACATTCACCGCGGAATCAGTGCCGAGAAGTCCCGGCAATACTGCTTCCTTTGTCCCATGCTCCACAATTTTTCCGTCAGACAGCACAAGAATTTCATCCGCGATATCCAAAATACGCTCCTGATGCGAAATAATCAGGATTGAATTTTTGCTGTTCTCTTTTCGCATGCGTTCAAATACCTGAATCAGGTTCTGGAAACTCCACAGGTCAATTCCGGCCTCCGGCTCATCAAAAACAGACAGCCTGCTCTTTCGCGCCAGCACGGTCGCTATCTCAATTCTCTTCAGCTCTCCGCCGGAAAGACTCGCATTTACCTCGCGGTCAATATAATCCCTGGCACAAAGCCCCACCTCCGAAAGATACTGGCAGGCCTCTGAAACAGAAATCGTCTTTCCCGATGCGAGACGAATCAGATCCTTTACTGTGATTCCCTTAAAACGCACCGGCTGCTGAAACGCATAGCCGATTCCCATCTGTGCCCTTTCTGCGATACTTTTCTCAGTGATGTTCACACCATCAAACCAGATTTCTCCTGCTGTCGGAGTCTCAATCCCTGCAATCAGTTTCGCCAGAGTGGATTTGCCTCCGCCATTCGGACCGGTAATTACAATAAACTTCCCTTCCTCAAGGATCAGGTTCATATCTCTGATAATTTCTGTAGCCTCATTTTCGTCCGAGACTTCAAAAGAAATGTTCTTTAATTCCAGCATAACATCATTCCTTCCTTTCATGCTGCTTTATCCACTGCAATTATACATGGCTTTTTCCAGGATAGCAAGCCCGTGACCATGTACTTTATCGTGTACTTATTAGAAATTTAACGCCCCATTGTCAGGAAATATCGCCCTACCTGTCAGTTCTTCCAATAATTGAAAGGTTGAGATAGCAAAAAGGGAACTGCCACATTATTCCATGCAGCAGTTCCCCACTTTTCTTAATGATTAAAAATTTTTCTGCTTCCTGACAGCTGTTTTTATACCATGTATCAAATCACTTCATTATATAGATGCCATATCTGGAATTATTCTGCCTCTTCTGTCTCTGCAAGAGAAGGTAC
>CAOJHI010000296.1 GCA_948436005.1 uncultured Lachnospiraceae bacterium | reverse complement strand
TTTCCTACGAACCGCTGCCGGAAGATGAAGCCGTGCGCGGTACGGTGGGCATCCCGCGTGTACTGAACATGTATGAGAATTATCCGTTCTGGTTCCGCTTTTTCACGGAACTGAAATACCGGGTCATCCTCTCTCCTCCCAGCACGCGGAAAATTTATGAGCTTGGCATTGAATCCATCCCAAGCGAATCAGAATGTTACCCGGCCAAACTGGCGCACGGCCACGTAGAATGGCTGATTCACAAGGGCATCAAATATATTTTCTATCCGTGTATCCCATATGAACGCACGGAATTTGAAGACGCGCCAAACCACTATAACTGTCCGATCGTTACCTCTTACGCAGAAAACATCAAAAACAACGTAGAAGGCCTGCGCACGGAACAGATTCGGTTTGAAAATCCGTTTATTGCTTTTACAAACCTGGACACTGTGACCAGCCGTTTGAAAACCGCGTTTCCGGATATCCCCGCGCAAGAAGTCACAGCTGCTGCCAAGGCCGGCTGGGAGGAACTGACCCGCACGCGGGAAGCCATGTATCAAAAGGGAGAAGAAACCCTGAAATATCTGGAGGAAACCGGTCGTCACGGTATTGTCCTTGCCGGACGTCCGTACCATATTGATCCGGAAATTAATCACGGTATCCCTGAGCTGATCAATTCGTTCGGCATGGCGGTACTGACCGAGGATTCTATCTCGCATCTGAAGCCAGTGGAACGTCCGCTCATGGTACTCGATCAATGGATGTACCACAGCCGCCTCTATGCTGCCGCAAACTATGTGAAAACGCGGGATGACCTGGATCTGATTCAGCTTAACTCATTTGGCTGCGGCCTAGATGCGGTCACAACAGATGAGGTAAATGACATTCTTTCCGGCTCCGGCAAGATCTATACCTGTCTGAAAATTGACGAGGTGAATAATCTCGGCGCTGCCAAGATTCGGATCCGTTCCTTAATTGCTGCAATTCGCACGCACAAGGAACGCGCACAGGAGCCGCGCCAGATTCGTCCGGCAAATATCAACCGCGTTGTCTTTACAAAGGAAATGCGCAAAGATTACACCATCCTCTGTCCGCAGATGTCGCCGATTCATTTTAAAATGGTCGAAGCTGCACTGAATGCTTCCGGCTATCACATTGAACTGCTGCGAAACGACAACCGGACAGCCGTGGACGTTGGGCTGAAATACGTAAACAACGACGCCTGCTATCCATCTCTGATGGTAGTTGGGCAGGTTATGGAGGCTCTGCTCTCCGGTAAATATGACTTAAGCCGTACTGCTGTCATTATGACGCAGACCGGTGGGGGCTGCCGTGCTTCGAATTACGTAGGTTTTATCCGCCGCGCACTGCAAAAAGCAGGAATTCCGGATATTCCTGTGATCTCCCTGAACCTGAGCAGCCTTGAGAGCAATCCCGGCTTCTCTTTAAGCTATCAGATGGTGAAACGTGCCATGTTTGCGCTCGTATTCGGCGATATTTTCATGCGCTGCCTTTACCGGGTGCGCCCTTATGAAAAGACGCCCGGTTCTGCTAACGCACTGTTTCACCAGTGGGAAGAACGCTGCTGCACGTTTGTCGCCGGCAAGCCTTCCTACAGCCAGTTCCGGAAAATGTGCAGGGAAATCGTCCAGGATTTCGATACACTCCCGATCACTGATGAACAAAAACCAAAGGTCGGAGTCGTGGGTGAGATCCTTGTAAAATTCATGCCTGCAGCAAACAATCACCTTGTGGAGCTGCTCGAAGCAGAAGGAGCACAGGCAGTTGTTCCGGACCTCCTGGATTTCCTGCTCTACTGTTTTTACAACCAGAACTTTAAGAGTGATTATCTTGGAACAAAAAAGAAGTCTGCGATGATCGCAAACTTCGGTATCATGATTCTGGAAAAATTGCGCGGCGCTGCTGCGGATGCGCTTGAAAAAAGCACCCGTTTTGATCCACCAGCCCGTATCGAGCACCTCGGGGAAATGGCCAGAGACATCGTCTCTCTCGGCAACCAGACCGGAGAAGGCTGGTTCCTCACCGGAGAAATGCTCGAACTGATCCACTCCGGCGTCAACAATATCGTCTGCACGCAGCCGTTTGCCTGTCTTCCGAACCATGTAGTCGGCAAGGGTGTCATCAAGGAACTGCGCAGACAGTATCCGATGTCCAACATCGTAGCCATCGACTACGACCCGGGCGCCAGTGAAGTCAATCAGCTCAACCGCATCAAACTGATGCTGTCAACTGCAAATAAGAACCTGAAGCAGAAATAGTGCGAGAGCAGCCATAATGGCTGCTCTCATTTATTCCTGGTTCAAAAATGCAAAAAGAAATTTCACCGCATCCAGCATCACAGGCTCGTCGATATCAAAGCGCGGGTTGTGTACCGGATAAGCCTGCTGCCCTTCCTTGCCTGCCAGAAATACCACCCGTATTCCCGGGACAATTTCAGCATACAATGCGGCATTATCCGCTGCCAGGAACGGCTTTTCCCCCAAATAACATTTATCCCCAAACAGCTTCCGGCCAACCGGCATCCCTTTCTCCACAAGCGCATGGTCATTGACAATCGGGGGTAGCTCCCCGGTTACTCCCAGGCTCATTTCTGCCCCTGTATCTGCCTCGATTTCTCTGATTCTTTTTTCTAACTCAGCCAGAATATCCTGAAAATCCTTTTTGGAAAATGTCCGTAAAGATCCTTCCAGAACCGCACGGTCGGGAACAATATTTCGTCCTGTCCCGGACTGCATACAGCCGAAAGCTAGGACAAACGGATGCTCTGACAGAAAGGTATCATTGATTTCTTTTACCGCAACTACAAGCCTTGAGGCCGCATACATCGCGTCAATTCCTTCTTCATACTGGCAGAAATGGCTGGATCTGCCTCTGATTTCAATCCGCAGGCCGCCGATCGCTGCCGTAGATATACTTTTCTGAATTTCCATTGCCCGCGTCTCCTGATTCGCAAAATGGAAAATCAAAACACCTGCCGGAACCGGATTCTCCAGCGCTCCATGCGCAATCATATACGCTGCCCCTTCGCCGGTCTCTTCCGCCGGTTCAAAAATAAAACGCACATTATATCTCAGGCTCTCCCGATGCCGGGACAGAATGCCTGCCAGGCACAGCGCGACTGCCGTATTGGCATCATGGCCGCACGCATGCATCC
>CAOJHI010000295.1 GCA_948436005.1 uncultured Lachnospiraceae bacterium | reverse complement strand
CTTCCTTCCTTAACAATATCGCACACACTGCAATGGATGCTGCTCGCCCCATTTTCTGTACAGGTAACAGGCCGATCAACCGTCCGGTCTGTTTTCCAGATGTGCGGAGTGCTGGGAATTGTCTCTTCGCTTCCCTCTTTGACCGCATCACAGACACTGCAATGGACGCGCTTGTATCCCGTTGATGAACAAGTCGCCTCTTTTTCAATCGTCGCTTCCGGCTTCCAGGTATGGGGAATGCACGGAATTTCTTCCCGGCTTCCTTCTTTGACCGCATCACAAATGCTGCAGTGTGTCGTCTGATACCCTGGCTCAGAACAAGTCGCCTCTTTCTCCACTGTTGCTTCCGGCTTCCAGGTGTGTGGAATACAAGGAATTTCTTTCTCACTGTCCTCTTTTACTGTATCACAAACCGTACAATGCGTACTCTGAAGGCCTGGTTCAGAACAGGTCGCTTCCTTTTCTACTGTCGGCGTATCACTCCAGGAATGGTTACTGACCGTAACCGATACCTCTTTGGTTTCTGCGCCATTTGGCTCATTTGACTTACTTGTCGCAGTCAACACACCGTCAAACAGCTGATCTGCATCAATGTGATAAGAATACAGATAAATCGTCTGACCGCCTGACTGAACAGGCTCAACCCCTTCCAATACCGCATTGGTCAGCGCATCATCCCGACAGGAAAAATCAAATTCCTGAACTTTTTCGGAGGTAATGGTAAATGAAAGCTGTGTTCCGATACACCCTGTCACGCGATACGGAACTATGCTTACATCAAATGCTGCATATACCGTGTTATCTGTCTCATTGTACGCCTCTATGGTACACGTACCTGTTTTCTTTCCCGTGACTATGCAGGAATAATCCTGTTCGCCCTCCGCAGTGTCCGGGTTTCGGACTGTTCCGCATTCTGCAATTGTCTCATCCGAAGAGCGCCATGCCACTGTGACTGTCTCTTCTGTTCCCTGCATCGTAAACTTCAGAATCTGCTGCGCTCCCACCCGGATCTCTGCTTCCTGATGTTCCGGCTTTCCGGCCTCCTCTGCCGGAGGCTCAGCCTCTGCTCCGCTTTCTACCGAATATACTACCGTCTCAACAGATTCTATCCCAACCTCGATGTTCCCTTCTGTTGCGTCGGAATTCCCCTCATCTTCCGCTGCACTGCTGCCGGCATCCTCCAGCATCAGTTCCTCCAAAACGCCTTCCTGCGGCATCTCCCCTTCCATTGCCACAGACGCATTTCCAAGCAGCAAAGCGCTGCTAAGTACAACTGCCATCAACCTCGCTACTTTTTTCGTCTTCATATGCCCCTCCTTTTCCTGATCTGCCCTTAATTCAGCTCCTGATATGCCTCCATATCAATCTGCTCAAACGTACTCATCCTGTGATAAATATCTGCTGCCATCTCAATCAGCGGAAATACTGCCACAGCCCCGCTTCCTTCGCCCAGGCACATTCCTGCATCAAGCGCCGGAGACAGCCCCAGCTCGTCCAGAATTCTGTGTGCAGCTGGTTCCTTGGAAACGTGTGTTGCAATCATATACCCGACTGCATCCGGGCACAGCCGGACTGCCAGAAGCGCTGCCACAGATGAAATGAATCCGTCGATCAGCACTGGTACATGATAATACGCTCCGCCAAGAAACATCCCCGCAATGCCTGCTATATCAAAGCCTCCGACGCACGCCAGAACAGTCAGCGGATCTGCCTGCGTCAGCTTCCACCGCTTAATTGCTTCCTGAATCACTTTTATTTTCTTCCTGAGTCCCTCTCCGGAAAGCCCTGCTCCCCGTCCTGTCATCTCCTGTGCCGGAACACCGAGCAGAGCTGCTGCAACTGCACTGGATGTCGTTGTATTTCCGATTCCCATTTCTCCGGTTGCAATCAGCCGGTACCCCTTTTCTTTTAATTCCCCGACCAGGCGGATTCCCGTCTCAAGTCCCTGCACTGCCTCTTCTTTCGTCATCGCCATCTCTCTGGCAAAATTTCTTGTGCCATAGGCAATCTTGCGTTTTTCCACCCGCGGGGTATCAACGGCCATGCCGATATCAATCGGATGGATGTCAGCCCCTGCGTGTACGCACATCAGCGCTGCACAGGATTTCTCATCCAGGAAATTTTCAGCCACAATCGCCGTAACCTCCTGCCCGGTCTGTGTCACTCCCTCCGCAACCACGCCATTGTCCGCACACATCGGAACCAGAATCTTTTTGTTCGTAATAATCTCACTGCTGTGCTGCGCGCCTGCAATGATCGCGGTCGCCTCCTCCAGCCAGCCCAGACTGTGAAGCGGCTTCGCAATGCTGTCCCATCTTCTTTTACACTCTTTAATTGCCTTCTGATCGCATGCTGAAATGTGCTTGAGCACGTAATCCAGCGTAAGCTGGCCTTGTTCTGTTACTTCCATTTTTTCACCTGCTTTTATCATTCTGTTCTTCTATTATTTCTGTTTTCTGTGCCTTTGTTTTGCATCTGCCAAAAACACACTGCGCAGATTTTCTCCCCTTTTTACATGCTCCGTAGACCGCTTTGCATGTACTGTACCGTTTTTTGTACAAAGGAAGCCGCAAAAGCCGGCTCTGACCAGTAATACAGATGCGGATATCCGGCCGCATAGCCGGGATCTCCATGTATACACTCCCACTGCCGCTTTCCAACCGGCTTTTTTGCCCTGTAAGAATCCCCTGCATTGGTACTGTCAAAGTAGTGGAACTCATGTCCACGGATCGCATGGCCAGGCTTTAAAATCTGCTCCTTCTGCATCCCGGTTTCCGTATTTACATTTACCTGCAATTCGATATATCCAAATCTCGAAAGCTTCGGAGTTTTAAACGAACGGCCCTGAATTACACCGCACATCGGAAATCCCCGGCCTTCCATATCCTCCATCTCCTCATGAAGATACATAAATCCTCCGCATTCTGCCAGATACGGCATCCCGCCTTTCAACGCGCGGTAAATTTCCTCCCGCATTGGCACATTGTGCGCAAGCTGCTCTGCATACAGCTCCGGATAACCGCCTCCAAGTATCAGCCCGGAAATCCCGGGCGGCAAATATGTATCGTGAAGCGGAGAAAAAGAAATCAGCTCTGCCCCCATCGCTTCAAGCAGTTCCAGATTATCCTGATAATAAAAACAAAAGGCCTCATCCATCGCA
>CAOJHI010000294.1 GCA_948436005.1 uncultured Lachnospiraceae bacterium | reverse complement strand
CTGCCTGCCAAACCATGTCGTGGGCAAAGGCGTCATCAAGGAGCTAAGAAAACGTTTCCCAAGCTCCAATATCGTGGCCATTGACTATGATCCCGGAGCAAGCGAGGTCAACCAGTTAAACCGTATTAAACTGATGCTCTCCACGGCACAGAAAAACATGAAGTGAGCGACCGTTCTATTTTCTGTTTTCCGGCTCTGCTCATACACACAACAACCCCGGATACGAGATCACGCATCCGGGGTTTCCAGTCCCTGTATTTTCTATTATCAAATTTAGTAGAAGGTCTTGTCGACCTTGCGGTTGATAAAGCGAATCTTCTCCTTGATCTCTTCCCCAAGCTCCTGAAGCGCATCCTCCGCGCTCTCCTTCTGCAACTGGTTTACACAGAACACACAGGAACCAAAGGTATCATTCGAAAAAAATCTTGGCTTCTCCCATTTTACAAAATAGGATACCCTGTACTTCAGCAGAACCTTTTCGATCTTCTCCTTGCTCTCCAGGTCCTTCACCTGACACCATTCCAATTCGTTATTTACCTTTACCTTCTGATATGCCGTCTCCATAACCGTTCTTCCCCCTGTGTAAACATTTATGTAAACTGAACTGCATAAGTCACATAAATTATAATCCAAAATACGTAATTTTGCAAACTTTTTCTATTTTGCACTATTCTATAGAAAGCGTTAGCAAAACGCACCGCCTGAAAAGACGGTGCGCCATTCCCCCACACTTAAAACCGGATCTCAATATTCAGTTTTTTATACTATTTTGCCTCAATGAATGCAAGATGACCATTTGCGGTAATCTCAACCACTACATGATCGTCAGTAACCTCAGTGGGAACCGCAACCCAATTGTCATCGGTAACACGCTGGTAAACAGTGATCGCCTGGCCAGCTTTCACGCCAGGAGCGTAGAAAGTAACCTTCGCTGTGCTGTAAGCCGCATGCGTGTGTACGTTCGCAACGGTAAGCAGGGAACCCTTACCCTCAGCCAGAGTCTTAGCCGCATAAACTCTCTTGAGTTCAGGCTTAAGCAGTTCAAATGTGAGAGCCGGGGACTCTACGCCGTCAAGAACCGCTCCCTTGCCGATTGCCAGATCCTGCACATCCTCGCCGTCCATTGCCCAGATGTCTACAACAGCGTTGTTCATATGCTCACCGATCGTCTTATCCTCGTCAATCGCGAGAACTGTTTCAGCCGTAATACCAATGTAAGAGCTCTCCTCAAGGTATACAGCTACAGGTGCGCCGACTTCCTTTGCCATAACAGGTGTGGAAAAGATCATAGCGCCTGCCAATGCCAGTGCAATTGCTTTTTTCATATCAATCATCCTCCTTTTCTTCAAGTTACATCATTTCTGCCTTTAAGTGTGGTTTCTCTGCGGGGAAAGACGGGATATAATTGCGCTCTCCCCAACTGTTCCATCTCTACTATAACATTTTATATTATACGGGTCAATCAGCAGATATATACTTCCACATGCGAGCCTGTACAAAAAGAAGGCGCACCGCCTTTTTACATCGCAATGCGCCCTCCGCCACACTTAAATAAAGGAATTATGAATCTTTAGTTTGCCGCGTCAGCTTTCTTGTCAGCCGCTTTCACATCGGTTTCCGCATCTGCCTTTTCGTCGGCTGCTTTCTCATCGGTTGCTGCGTCAGCCTTTTTGTCAGCTTCTTTCTTATCCATGGTTATCGTCACAGTTTCCTCTTTTTCATCAACGGCCACTGTAATGGTATCCGCATCCTTTTTCTCAGCAACAGCCACGGTCTTCGTGTCAGCCTGCTGCGCTTTCTCCTCGGTCTGCGCTGCTTTCGGCGCCTCAACCACCGTTGCCGTTACAGCCGCTTTAATGAATGCAAGATGGCCGTTTGCGGTAATCTCAACCGCCACGTGATCGTCGGTAACCTCAGTGGGAACCGCCGTCCAGTCATCATCGGTCACTCGCTGATAAACAGTGATCGCATCTCCAGCCTTTACGCCGGGCGCATAAAAAGTAATCTTTGCCGTTTCATATGACGCATGTGTGTGTACATTTGCCACTGCAAGCAGAGTACCCTTGTCCTGTGCCAATGTTTTCGCTGCGTAAACTCTCTTAAGCTCAGGCTTCATCAACTCGAACGTCAGGCCGGGAGCTTCCTCGCCGTCAAGAACGGCGCCCCTGCCGATTGCCAAAGCCTGTACCGAATCGCTATCCATATCCCAGTGATCTGTCACCGCATTGTTTGTGTGCTCCTGAATCGTCTTGTTTGCATCGATCGCACGAACTGTCTCGGCGGTAATACCGATGTATGAACTGTCCTCAAGATATACTGCCTCAGGTGCGCCTACTTCCTTTGCCATAACAGGTGTCGAGAAAATCATCGCGCCTGCCAGCGTCAATACAAGTGCTTTTTTCATGTTACAATTCCTCCTTATCAAATGGTTTGTTATTTAGTGTAGTTGATTTCTACTCTGACAGTGAATTCACCCTTCCACTTTATCTTTCTTTTACTATAGCATTTCTCTGAATAAGGATCAACCGTTTACCGATTTACCATTGAACAAACTTTTGGTAAAAATTGGACAATTCTTTGGTAAATATTTTTGTAGGAAACCAGCTGTCACCCCATTTCTGCACCGGATATGTGCCGTTTGGCCGCGTAGTCCCTTGCACGCATTATCCGTTTGTGATATCATACATTATACCATTTGTCACATCATACAATTGATACAACGAAAGAAAGAGAGGGATTCCCATGCCCATCAAAGTAGCGGACTTACTGCCGGCAGCCGGCGTTTTGGAAAAGGAAAATATATTCGTCATGACAGAATTCCGGGCTATGCACCAGGACATTCGTCCTCTGGATGTACTGATTTTAAATCTGATGCCCACAAAAGAAGTGACGGAAACGCAGCTTCTCCGCAAGCTCTCAAACACTCCCCTGCAAGTGAATGTGGAATTTCTGCAAACGGCAAGCTATACGCCTCTGCATACGGATTCCAACCATATGGAATCTTTCTATACCACCTTTGACAAAATCAAAAACCGCAAATTTGACGGTATGATTATTACCGGCGCACCACTCGACCATGTACGTTTCGAAAAGGTAGCTTACTGGGACGAAATCTGTACCATCATGGAATGGGGAAGAACGCATGTACACTGTACGCTCCA
>CAOJHI010000293.1 GCA_948436005.1 uncultured Lachnospiraceae bacterium | reverse complement strand
TTTGCTGTAACCCGTTTTTTGCTTGGCCTGCACCAAAGCCGTCCTCTCTTTAACACCCTATATCCCCAGACAACATTATACTTCTTCCACCGGAACGAACGCAATCCTCTTCGCTTGTAATTTTCAGCAAACTTTATTGTTTTTTTCCTGGAAAAGAAAAAAAGAAAGCTGGAAAAAGAAAAAACCATACGCAGGACAGAAAAGGAAAGTTTGTCTTTTTATTTCAATTTGTCGGGAGGCAGTTCTGCTGGTAAAGTAAAAAACAACAGGCAACTGTTTGCTATGAAAGACTGTATCTAAAAAACTGTATTTCAGGGAGGAAAACAAAAATGAGAAGAAAACTGGTTACGGCATTGTTCGGCGTAGTGATTGGAACAGCAGCTTTTGGAGGAGCTGCGCTGGCAGCGGACGGAGGCGTTACGGTGGAAGCAAATGAAACGTCTAAGACAGGCTATACGGCGACTTTTACTTACTATGATGATGATGCGGCGAATGTAAAGATTCAGGGCGGTTTTACGTTCTATGAGCCGGGCGATGAGTACTGCTACGGTGCGGGACGTCAGAACGAGGACGGAGATATCGTCAGCCCGGAGCATCTTTTTACACCGGAAAACTGGAAAGCAGGTCTTGCACGGTATGCGGACGCCGGGTACGTGCAGGATATGACGAAGGATGAAGAAACCGGCGCCTGGACGATCAGCGTGGACCTTCCGGGTGGCTCTTATTTGTATCAGTATGTGGTAGTAGATGCAGAGGGGAATGAGACAGTGATCACGGATCCGGAAAACGTTCCGTACTGTAATTCACTCGGGGCAGAGCAGGCCAGAAGCCAGTTCTATGTGCCGTATGACGCGGAAAAGCAGGCTGAATCGGATGACTGGACCTTTGTGTTCCCGGCAGAAAACGAGGCAGACCGCGGTACGCTGGTATGGGATACGTATGACGGCGTAACATATGAGGGAGCTGAGAGCGCGCAGCAGCAGATTGAAGTTTATCTTCCGGCACACTACGATGCAGACAGAGAAACACCGTACAAGACACTGTATCTGGTACATGGTGGCGGTGGCGAGGAAGGTGACTGGTTCCATCAGGGAAATGCAGGAAACGTTGTGGACCGTCTGGCAGCGGCAGGCGTGACCGAGGAATTTGTTATGGCAGCTATTGATATTTCCGCAGGAACGGATGTGGAGCTTTGTGAGAACCTTGCAGAGTATACGATTCCGTACATGGAGGCAAATTATAACGTTTCTTCAGCCGTGGAGGACAGAGCAGTGGCAGGTCTGTCAAAAGGAGCGAAATTTACGTATACGGCGCATTATCTGATTGAGGATACATTCGGATACTTTGGTGCGTTCAGCGTGGGATATCCGGGACCGGATTACGATGTGGTGGATGCAGCGAATACGAACAAAGCAAAGCTGTATCTCGGCGTGGGTTATGCAGATCATACGATGGAATCCGCATTTATGGAAGGACAGATTCCAATGCGCCCGTTTGCAGAGTACCTGGATGAGAACAATATTGAGTACACAGGCCTCAAGGTAGTAGAAGGCGGACACGACTGGTTTACATGGCCGCAGCTTTTGAAGGACTTTGTGGAGACGTTTCTTTGGAAATAAGAGGGAGCGTTAAGTGTAGAATGGTGTAAAGGGGACGCCCCGCGGTACCCTGCACAAAAACGGGGTTCCAGCAAACAAGTCACCCCTTATTTTGTACAGGATACCGCGGGGCTGACTTTGACAGGGATTTTGTAATTGTCTACGTATGATAAAAAGTAGTTTGAAAGGAAAGGGTAGGATGAGAATAGTGAAAAGACGGAGTATTGTTTTGGGGATAATGGGGATGGTGGCTGTGGCGGGAATGTCGGCTCAGGCAAAAACAGAGATCAAGGAGGCAGGACAGGAACAGCTGAATGGAATTTATGGAGAGGCGTATAAGGCTGCAGGGTATGAAGTGACTTTTATATATGAGGATGCTGATGAGGCAATCGAAAAAGTGGAACTGTTCAGCCAAAGTGGGTTTCAGTTTTATAAAGAAATTGAAGTTGGGAATTATATGATAACAGGTGCGAATCAGGCGCATATTTACAGCGCGTATGAGTATGAACCGGGGATGTATCCGTGTGCCGGTGAAACGTGCTATTATGAGATGGAAAAAACGGGGGATGGAGTGTATTGTGTGACTTTACCGCTTCCTGCGACACAGTATTTGTATAAATATCGTGTGACGTATACGGAGGCTGATGGACGTGGTGCCATAGAAATGGATGATCCGGAAAATCCGGCAGCCAGAAATGGAGATGCATCCTCCGGGTGGAGTCAGATCTATGTTGGTGACAGTGAGCGTGCACTGAAAGGGATGCATGCAATTTATCCGGTAGCAGAGGAACTGCAGGGAAGCGTTAGTTACGCAGAATATGAAGCACTGGATGGAACGTTGCAGCCTCTTGGCATCTACCTGCCGTATGATTACAATGAGGAAAAAACATATCGCACAATTTATATCAGTCATGGTTCTGGTGGAAACGAAACGGAGTGGATGAGTATAGGGTCCGTGCCTAATATCATGGATCAATTAAATGCTTCAGGTGAATTGCAGAATACGATTGTCGTTACAATGAGCAACATGATGTGGCATATTCCGGATAATCCATGGATTTTTGGTTGGGATTGGGAAAAAATGAAAGATAATCTGACACAATGCATTATCCCATATATGGAAGAACATTACAGTGTATCTTCTGAAGCAAATGACCGGGCATTCTGCGGCCTGTCGATGGGCTCGATCGGAGCGTCCGCTATCGTGCAGCAATGGCCGGAGACATTCGGATATTATGGGTGCTTTTCAGCAGCAAATAATGGGATTGATGTGAGCACATGGAATACGGAAGCCATGAAAAACGCGACAATATTCGTTTCAGCCGGTGAATTGGATATGGCTTTGATGAATAAAAATTATGATAATCCGGAGATGGATAACACAAGCCGTAATTTTTCCGAGCATCTGACAGAAGCGGAAATACCGCATACCTTTATTACATTTCCGGGCATGCATGACTGGAATGTATGGGTAGCGTCATTTACCTGTTTTGCGGAAAACATTCTGTGGAAATAAGAGGTAGCGTTAGGTGTAGAATGGTGTGAGGGGGACGCCCCGCGGTACCCTGCACAAAAACGGGGTTCCAGCAAACAAGTCACCC
>CAOJHI010000292.1 GCA_948436005.1 uncultured Lachnospiraceae bacterium | reverse complement strand
AATCAAATGCATCTGTCCGATCAGCCAGCTGAGGAATAACAGGGTCAGGAACACGATTCCGATACCCATCACGGTATTCATCGCAGCACGCTGCATCAGGACGCCCATCGGATACTGGATGTCCCAGTTCAGTGTGGTACTCTGTGTTTCCGGATTTACGGCAAATGTAACAGCAACCTCTGTGCCTTCGCCGATCTTTTCATATTTTGCATGACCGGTAATCTCTGTTCCTTCTGCGTTAAGCTCCGCATCCGTCACTTCCACGAACGCTCCCAGCTCTTCCTTTACAGATTTCCAGTTAGCTGCAATCGCAGCTCCTGACAGATCAGAGCCCTCCAGCATCTGTTCCAGCTGCTCATCTGTCAGCGCACTGACCGCTACAAGCTGATTCGTCAGAAGTGCTTTCACTGCATCTTCCTGCGTCATCTGAGCCTGTCCTTCTGCTGCAGGCTGCTGCGTCCCTTCGGTCTGTGCCCCTGCCTCTGTCGACTGCTCTGCACCTTCGTTCTGTGCAGCCTCTGATGTCGCTTCGGTCACTGCTTCAGTCACTGCTTCTGTTACCTGCTCCGTAGCTTTCGTCTCTGCTTCTGCCGCATATACGCCCATGGAAAAAGCAGACACGGTAAGTCCGAATGCAAGTAATACTGCACTTAATCTACGCTTCATGTGATTCACCTCGCTTAAACTGTTCCGTGCTTTTTGGCCGGGCGATCATCTCTCTTTGTGAATAACATTTCAAAAGCACCGATTACGTATTTTCTCGTATCTTCTGCTTCGATAATGTTATCTACATATCCTCTCTTTGCTGCTGCCAGAGCACTTGACTGAAGTGCTGCATACTCAGCTGCCTTTTCATTGATAACTTTTGCATCCGCGTCTGCATACATGATCTTGGCTGCAAGCTGTGCATCCATCATACCGATCTGAGCCTGGCTCCAGGCAAACGTCATGTCAGCGCCGATTGCCTTGCTGTTCATCGCAACATATGCGCTGCCGAATGCCTTTCCGATGATAACATTTACCTTCGGGACAGTTGCATTTGCAAACGCATAAGTAAGCTTAGCTGCTGCTTTTGCAATCTTCTTCTCAGAACATTTGCATGCCTTGAAGCCTGCAACATTGGTCAGAGAAAGTACCGGAATCTCAAAAGCATCACAGAAATTCACAAACTCTGCTGCTTTCGCTGCACCAAGTGCGCTCAGTACACAGTCAAAGGATTTCTCCAGTGTACCGTCCTCACCGTATACCTCTGTACGGTTCGCAACAACACCAACGGTTGTTCCGTTCAGACGGATAAAGCCTGTCACCATATCCTGCGCATAAGCAGATTTTACTTCTACGAAATTGTTGTCGTCTGCAATATTGGACAGAAGAATGCTCGTGTCGCCTGCTGCGTTTGCCAGGTCTGCGCTTACACGGTTCAGATCATCTGTGCACTCCTCATAAGACTGGTCGTCTTCGTTGTTTGCCGGAAGCATACATACGAGTTCACGGATCTGGCCCATAATCTCATCTTCTGTACCAACAAAATCAACAAGGCCTGCCTCTTCACTCTGGAACTGTGCGGAAGCTGTGTTGCATTTTTCTTTTGAATTGCCGTCAAGTGCATTCGGAGAATTGACAAAAAGCTCTGCTTTTTTGCCTTCCATAAAAGTAAAGTCTGTCAGTGCCGGTACCAGTGCCAGCCCGCCGCCGCATCTGCCAAATACTGCAGTGATCTGCGGAACCACGCCGGATGCCATTGTCTGTTTCAGATAAATCTCACCAAATGCATTCAGTGCGTCTGTTGCTTCCTGAAGTCTCAGGCCTGCACAGTCCAGTAAACCGATTACCGGAGCACCCATCTTCAGAGCCAGGTCATAAAGTCCTGTGATCTTCTTTGCGTGCATCTCGCCAATCGTACCGCCAAGTACAGACGCGTCCTGACTATATACGTATACCAGGTGTCCGTCAATTACACCATATCCGGTCACAACGCCGTCTCCCGGTGTCTCTTTTTGCTGCATGTTGAAATCAGTACTTCTGGCAGTTACATATCCGCCGATTTCAACAAAACTGTTCTCATCAAGCAAAGAAGCGATTCTTTTGCCTGCTAAGCTTTGTGCTGTATTACTCATTCTTCAGCCCTCCATTGCTATATTAATAATGTTAACCAATTTCTGCCGATTCTATAGTAGCGTGTTTCCCTGAAAAAAGCAAGCTTTTTCGTCAGAAATTTCACACGGTCGGAAGGGCTCAGTCAGCAAAGGAAACCCGCAGGAAAAATGCATTTCCAACTTGTTCCAGGATGTATAAATAGTCCCGCACGTATACGTCCTCTGAAGCAGTTACCGGACAAACAGCCACTTCCGTATCCCCCAGAAAATAATGCATTTTTCCGATCTGCTGTCCTTTTTTTACCGGAGCTGTGACGGACGGGACAAGCTCAAGCTCGGTCCGTATCCCCTCCTCTTTTTTCATCAGGATCTCCAGCTCCTCCTCCACAATCTGCCGCGTATTTACAGATTCCTTCTGTCCATTTTCAACAGGTACCGGCTCTGTTGCCAGCCCGGGGTCCAGCACCTGCCTTTTCTCATAATTTTCCAGTCCGTAACTCATCAGTTTTTTCGTATCCACCCATTTATAACCTTTATGGTTTGGCCACCCGCAGGCAAGAAGTGAAACAATCAGCAGCTTCCCATCCTTTTCCAGCGCGCCCACATAACAGTACCCCGCCTTTCCGGTAAATCCGGTTTTCCCGGAAATTGCCCCATCCAGAATCGTCAGCAGTGCATTGTGGTTTGTACAGGAATACGTTCTGTTTCCTTTTATATTTGAAAAAGAATAGGAAGGCGTGCCGGTCACTTCCAGAAACTCCGCCGCTTTCGGAGATTCGGTCAGGCAATACCGCATAATCAGTGCAAGCTCCCGGGCAGTCGTATGATGCGCCCCGCCTTCGTTCTCGGCATCCAGGCCATTCGGGGTAATGTAATGCGTATTTTCGCATCCGATCTCCCTGGCCTTTTCATTCATGCATGCGGCAAAGGCTTCCACGCTCCCGCTGACATTTTCTGCAATGCAGACTGCTGTGTCATTGTGTGATTCCAGCATCAGGGAATACAGCAGATCTTTCAGGTAAAATGTATCGTCTTTCACCATGCCGAGCTTTACCTGCGGCTGTGCGGATGCATTGCCGGATACTGTACACACGGTATCTCCCGGCATTTTTTCCAGTG
>CAOJHI010000291.1 GCA_948436005.1 uncultured Lachnospiraceae bacterium | reverse complement strand
AAAAGCCGCCGCGGCCATAACTTCCCGATCCTCTCTGATAGCTCCCGCCGCCTTCTTTTTCCCGCATAATCTGCTGATATGCCTGCTGAATCTCCTTAAACTTCTCCTCTGCCTGCGCCTTGTTCGGATTATTGACATTGGCATCCGGATGGTATTTTCGACTGAGTGACCTGTATGCCTTTTTAATCTCTTCCTCAGAAGCGTTTTCCGGCACTCCCAGGACCGTATACGGATTTTTCATAATCTCCTCCGCCGCAGTTTTGCGGCATCACCCAACTGGTTTTGTCTGTTTCTTTTTCTCTTCATCCCTGCTGCGCAGCGCCGCATAACGGCACCAGACACCCGAATACAGAATATTTCGGATAATCTCCGCATTTTCCAGCACCGGAAGCCGCTCAAAAGCCTGGGATGCGGCTGTCATCATATCCCGCAGAACATCGCGAATCTCTTTTTCCTTTTCCGGACTCCAGATATCCCCATACTCCGAAAAAACATTGTAGCTACCGCTTTTTTTATCCTTTTTGATATCGTCGACTGCGTCCATCAAATAGATAAATTTCCCCATAAAAAAACCCATCTGACGCAGATCTTCCTGCCAGATGTCTTCTTTCCACATAAATATCTCTGCCAGAAAACAGCCTGTAAGCCCCGCAACGTAATCAATATCCCGGCGCCCCTGCCGCTCTGCCTCGTGAAGCAGTCTGATATTTTCCTCCACAGCATGTGACTGCCGCGGATACTTCATGGAAATCCGCTGATAGGCACTTCGCAGCGAAGCGGCCGCAGCCCGGCGCGTCTGCCGGTGCTCATCCTCCCAGTCATCCCGAAGCTTCTGGTAGGAAAGCAGCACACACATATCTGCCGCATAGCTCACTGCATCATTATCAGACATGCGGTGCCTGGAAACCGGGTGTACCATACAACGGTGTTCCTCCACCCTCGTCTCCGGCTCATATACACCGGTCAACAGGAGTGCAAGAAACGTCAGATCATAGTTTAACATCATCTGGGCCATCCGTCCATACCTGCGCTTCAGATTCTGGCACAAACCGCAGTAAAAACTGCGATATACTGTGTATTCCCGTAGTTTCAGCTCCTGTTCATTCACATAAATATATCCAAACATACCAATCAGCTCTTCTTTTCAAACTCCTGCCTGCACTTCGGGCAGGTGATGCAGATCTTTCCCTTGCCCCGGGGAATCCGGATCTTCTGACCACAGGACGGGCACTTGTAAATATGGAAATCCTTGCTCTGTACCACCCGGTTTTTGGTCTGCTGAAACTTTCTCTTTATTTTCCAGACCATACTCATATACTTCTCATTCTCTGCACTGCGCTTTGCAAAATTGCGCGACAGCATCCGGAAATAGCAGATACCGATCAGCACGAGCGACAGCAGGTAAAACCAGCGGATGCGTGTAAACATATTCAGCACAATGCAGACCACGCAGACTCCGAGCATAAACTTGGAAAGCTGGTCTGCCCCATACCTTCCGCTCATAAAATCCATAAAACGTCTTTTCATCTGAACAGCCTCGTTTCTCTTATCGTTCCTTCAACTTTACAGCCAAAAAAAGGGAATGTCAACAGACCTGGCCTTAAATTCAGAGAATTTTCATATATCTATTTTTTCTTTACAAAATCCCGATATTGGGCCCGGAAATACAAGGTTTTACTCTTCTTCCACCACTACCGGGAAACTGATGGTTGCCCGGAACTGATCTGCCTCCAAAGAGATCGAAAACGTTCCACCCTGAAGCTCCACAAGGCTTTGTGCAATGGATAGCCCAAGTCCGCTTCCTTCTGTTGTCCTGCTTTTATCCCCACGCACAAACCGTGCTGTCAGTTCCTGTGCATCCACTGCAATCGTCTCACGCGACGTGTTCTGCAATACCAGATACACGGTCCGGTCCTCCCGGTACAGCTCAAAATAAACGCGGGTTCCTTCCATTGCATATTTGTAGATATTCCCAAGCAGATTCTCCAGAATCCTCCAGAGCTGGCGCCCATCTGCCATAATACAGGCAGGCTCTTTCTCGACTTCCCATACCGGAATGAGCCCCTGCTCCTCATATCGCTCCTGAAACTCTCCCCAGGCCTGCTGCAGCATACTCTGAAACTGCAGCTTCATCATCTGAAGTTCCACATTGCCGGAGCTGATCTTGCTTGCCTCCACCAGATCTTCCGTAAGCTGCCTCAGCCGCTGGGACTTCTGCTCCAGAACTTCAACATAGTGACGTACCCGCTCATCCGGCAGATTCTCACGCTTCAGCAAATCCACATAATTTACAATCGACGTCAGGGGAGTCTTAATATCATGCGAAACATTTGTAATCAGCTCGGCTTTCAGGCGCTCGTTCTTGATAATCGCTTCCACGGCTTTTTGCAGTCCGTCTCCCATCTCATTTACTGCCTTTGCCATCTCGTACGTTTCGCCCTGCAACGCTCCTGTATCAATCTTATACTCCAGGTCCCCCTTCGAAATCTGATGGATTCCCTCATAAATACTCTGCTTTCCTGTCATGTCCTGTAAAAGATATAAAAGCACCGCCACATCCAGGACAAACATCAGAAAAATACCGATATTCCCAAAAAACAGAAAAATAAAATTCAAAATCACAAAAATAATGTAGAAAAACAGAAACTGGCCCGATGCTGCGCGGGCAGACGTCACCTGACGCCACGTTCTCAGCAGCATCAGACAGATACTGTTTGACCAGAGTGTCTGCGTACGCTTTCTGCGCACAAGGCTCAGGCTTCCAACCAAAAACACCGCATAGGCAGAAGCTCCAAACAGTGAAAACGCCATACGTTCATTTTCTGTCATATTTTCCGGAGACGGCATCCAGTTCAGAAAAGCAATCAGATACAAGACGCCAATTGTCAGAAAAAGTCCTGCTGCAAGTTCTGTCGGAATCCTGTCAATCCGGGCCGCTGTCGGTGTGCAGCGCCCTTCTGTCCATCCTGCCCCAAGCACTGACAAGACAAAACAAAATGCAATCAGCAGAAAGCAAAGCACTGCAAGAAACAGAGAACCAAACACAATTCCTTCCCGCTTCGCAAAAATATCAGCGCCGATTTTGAGCTCATCGCTGACCGGATAAGCCGTATTCACTGCCAGAAAGACCTTTTCATTCGAATTGACAAACCGTTCCTGCATAAACCAGCCAGCTGCTGAATCATTCAGAACATTATCCGGATTGGCTGTCATGATATTAAAGCTCCGCTCACCTTCATAT
>CAOJHI010000290.1 GCA_948436005.1 uncultured Lachnospiraceae bacterium | reverse complement strand
CAACGAAAAGCTGTGTGACTGGATTCGGGATGAACTGCATTTGGGAAAACTGTACCGTCAGCTTTATGAGCAGCTCGAAAAAAAGGATGGGGCAGCATTTTTTGTCCTGCCCATTTTCAGAGAAGCAGGGTATCTGACGAACCAGGAAATGCGGGAGTTTCAGGAAAATCTTGCCAAGCTTGAGGTGCAGTCCGGGGATATGAAACAGAAGCTTCGGGGAGATTACCTTGTAAAAGAAAAAATGTTTGGCCGGGCAATCTGGGAATATCAGCAGATTTTGAACCGGAGAAATCCAGGGAAGCTTGGGACGCAGTTTTATGCCGCGGTTCTCAACAACAAAGGCGCTGCCCATGCAGGGCTGTTTCAGTTCCGGCAGGCAGCAGATTGTTTCTGGGAGTCCTATACCCTTTTGCAGACAAAGGAGACATTCCGGAAGTATGTGAGTACGCTGCCATTGTTTCTGTCTGATGAGGAATACCAGAAACGTCTTGAGGAGATTCAGGCAGATACGTATCTGGTGCAGAAAATCCAGGGCTATAATGCAAAAATTTGTACACAGCAGCCGTTTATGGACGAATTGGAGCGGCTGCATGGAAGAAACCCGGCAGAGCTTCTCGAAGAATTAAAAGAAGAATACTGCAGGAGTACGAAAATCTAACCTTGCTTTCCGGGGACAGATACGGTATACTATGAAATTGGTCATGAAGTGTCGTAGTTTGGAGAGGAACAGGAGAGATGTGCATGGATTGCAGAGTACATTGCCAGATGGAACTTGATGATAAATTAGGAGAGGAATGCGGCGTTTTCGGAATATATGACTTTTCCGGAGAGGATGTCGCTTCTGATATCTACTACGGTTTGTATGCGCTGCAGCACCGCGGACAGGAAAGCTGCGGAATTGCGGTCAGTGATACAGGCGGGCCCAAAGGCAGGGTATTGTCGCACAAGGGAATGGGACTTGTCAATGAGGTATTCACAGGCGAGCATCTCGGACAGCTGAAGGGAGATATCGGCGTCGGGCATGTGCGCTATTCAACCGCAGGCGGCAGTACAAGAGAAAATGCACAGCCGTTGGTTCTGAATTATGTAAAGGGTACTCTGGGGCTGGCACATAACGGCAATCTGATCAATGCGCCGGAGCTTCGAAGAGAGCTGGAGCTTGGCGGTGCAATTTTCCAGACAACCATTGATACGGAAGTAATGGCATATCATATTGCCCGGGAACGGGTCAAAACGAGTAGTGTAGAGGGTGCGGTGGCCAATGCGATGAAAAAGATGAAGGGCGCCTACTCTCTGATTGTTATGTCTCCAAGAAAGCTGATCGGAGCAAGAGACCCGTATGGTTTCCGCCCATTGTGTATCGGAAAGCGCGGCAATGCCTACATTCTGACATCAGAGACGTGCGCGCTGGATACGGTCGGGGCTGAATTTATCCGGGATGTGGAGCCGGGAGAGATCGTGACGATTACACCGCAGCATGGTATTGTCTCTGACCGCAGTATGTGCCTGAAGCCGGGCTGCGGCGAGAGCGAAGGCCGGTGTATTTTTGAATATATTTATTTTGGAAGGCCGGACAGCCACCTGGACGGGATCAGCGTTTACAATTCCCGCATCCGGGCCGGAAAGTTCCTGGCCATGGATTCTCCGGTGGAAGCAGACCTGGTGGTAGGTGTGCCGGAGTCCGGAAATGTGGCCGCGCTCGGCTATTCGCTTGAGTCCGGCATTCCCTATGGTATGGCGTTTTTCAAAAACAGCTATGTGGGCCGTACCTTTATCAAACCAAAACAGAGCAACCGCGAATCCAGCGTCCGCACAAAACTGAATGTGATGCGGGAGGCAGTGGAGGGCAAGAGGGTCATTATGATTGATGATTCGATTGTCCGCGGGACAACAAGCGGCCGGATTGTGCGGATGCTGCGCGAGGCCGGCGCCAAAGAAGTTCACATGCGTGTCAGCTCACCGCCGTTTCTGTTTCCGTGTTATTTCGGAACAGATGTGCCAAGGAGCGACCAGCTGATCGCACATCATCATACAGTGGAAGAGATACGGCAGATCATTGGGGCAGATTCGCTTGGATATCTGCGCCTGGAGCGTTTGCCGGAGCTGGTAGAAGGGCGTCTGTCCATCTGCAACGGCTGTTTTACAGGAAAATATCCGCTCGCGCCTCCGACTGAGGATATCCGGGGGAGCTACGAGCAGTAAGTATCACAGAGGCAGCAATAAACTTCACATATATTTTAAGGAGAAACATATGAGCACAGACAGGTATCAAAGCCCATTGTCAGAGCGTTATGCCAGCAGGGAGATGCAGTATATTTTTTCACCGGATATGAAATTCCGGACCTGGAGAAGGCTGTGGATTGCTCTGGCGGAGACAGAAAAGGAACTGGGACTGGATATTACGGAGGAGCAGATTGCAGAGC
Source organism: uncultured Lachnospiraceae bacterium (assembly GCA_948436005.1). Lineage (GTDB taxonomy): Bacteria > Bacillota > Clostridia > Lachnospirales > Lachnospiraceae > Choladousia. The sequence goes on along the minus strand of CAOJHI010000290.1, from coordinate 826 downwards.
TCAAAGAATTCCAGAACGATATTAATTATGATGTGGCAAAAGCACGGGAGAAAGTTGTGCGCCACGATGTCATGTCCCATGTGTATGCGTATGGCGTACAGTGCCCGAAGGCAAAGCCGATTATTCATCTGGGCGCAACCTCCTGCTATGTAGGGGATAATACGGACATTATCGTGATGACGGAAGCACTTCGCCTTGTGAAGAAAAAACTGGTCAATGTCATTGCGCAGCTTGCGGGTTTTGCAGAGACTTACAAAGACCTTCCCACGCTTGCGTTCACTCATTTTCAGCCCGCACAGCCGACTACGGTTGGCAAACGCGCAACGCTCTGGGCGCAGGAGTTTTTGATGGACCTGGAGGATTTGGACTATGTGCTTTCCACGATGAAGCTTCTTGGTTCCAAAGGAACGACCGGAACACAGGCAAGCTTCCTGGAGCTGTTTGACGGGGACCAGGAGAAAATTGACCGGATTGATCCGATGATTGCAGAAAAAATGGGGTTTGCGGCGTGTGTGCCGGTTTCGGGACAGACGTATTCCAGAAAGACAGACACGAGGGTGCTGAATGTGCTTGCAGGAATCGCAGCCAGCGCACACAAGATGTCAAATGATATCCGCCTGCTTCAGCATCTGAAAGAGGTAGAGGAGCCGTTTGAAAAAACGCAGATCGGTTCTTCGGCAATGGCATACAAGCGCAATCCGATGCGCAGTGAGCGAATTGCATCGCTTGCGCGTTACGTACTGTGCGATGCATTAAATCCGGCAGTCACCTCTTCGTGCCAGTGGTTTGAGCGGACGCTCGATGATTCAGCAAACAAACGTCTTTC
>CAOJHI010000289.1 GCA_948436005.1 uncultured Lachnospiraceae bacterium | reverse complement strand
CTCCCATTTGTTTTTCGGAGCCATGACGCACATATTCGGGATGCCGGAAAGATACGACAGGTCAAAAAGCCCCTGATGTGTCTCACCGTCGCTTCCCACTAACCCGGCGCGGTCCACTGCAAAAACAACCGGAAGATTCTGAATACAGACATCATGAATCACCTGGTCAAAACCGCGTTGCAAAAAGGAGGAATACACAGCCACCACAGGCTTTAAACCGCCCGCTGCCAGTCCGGCTGCAAACGTAACCGCATGCCCCTCCGCAATTCCAACGTCAAAGAACCGTTCAGGGTACATATTCCGGAACCGTTTCAGGCCAGTGCCGTCCGGCATCGCCGCCGTCACTGCCACCAGCTTCTCCTCCCGCGCACCCATCTTGCACATCACAGTGGAAAACACATCCGTATAAGCTGCTTTTTTCTTTCTCTTAAGCGGAAGCCCTGTCTCCACATCAAACGGCTCCGCTCCGTGAAACCGGGAAGGCATCCGCTCCGCAGGAGCATAGCCTTTTCCCTTTTTGGTCAGCACGTGCACAAGAACAGGACCGTTTACCCGTTTTGCATCCTGAAAAACACGCATCAGCCGTGGAATGTTATGCCCGTCCACCGGCCCGAGGTACGTGATTCCCATCTCCTCAAAAAACATCCCCGGAACGAAAAACTGTTTGATTCCCTGTTTTGTATTGCGCAGCCCTTTGACCAGCTTTCCGCCATACACCGGGATTTTATTTAACGTATGTTCCACACCGGATTTCAGCCCTGTATATTTCTCCGCAGTCCTGATGTTGCTCAGATACGTGGAAATACCGCCAACATTCCGGGATATCGACATCTCATTGTCATTCAAAACAATGATAAAATTCGTCTTCAGCTGAGACGCGTTGTTCAGCGCCTCATACGCCATGCCGCCGGTCAGCGCTCCATCCCCAATGACGGAGACGACTGAGTAATCCTCACCTCGCACATCCCGCGCACAGACATAGCCAAGCCCGGCTGACAGAGAGGTCGAGCTGTGCCCTGTATCAAACGCATCACAGTCGCTCTCCTTTCGCTTCGGAAAGCCGCTCATACCTCCAAATTTGCGCAGATTGCCGAATCCGTCTTTACGGCCGGTCAGAATCTTATGCGTATAAGCCTGATGACCGACGTCCCAGATCATCTTGTCACGCGGCAAATCAAAGCTCAGATGAAGCGCCATCGTAAGCTCCACAACACCCAGATTGGAGGCCAGATGTCCTCCTGTCCTGCTGATATTTTCGATCAGAAAATCGCGGATTTCCTGCGCCAGTTCCGGAAGCCTGTCTTTTTCTATCTTTTTGATATCGTTTACTTCATTTATCTTCTCTAACAGAATAAACGCCATCCTTCCTTACGCACTGCGATGGATCAGATTCAGAATCAGCTCCCGCAAAAATTCATTATCACAGGGTAATTCATCCAGAATCTTTATGGCTTCCTCTGAGTATGCCGCCACATCCTCCTGTGCTTTTTCCAGACCTTTTACTGTTACGTACGTCGTCTTGTTATTTTTCTCATCGCTGTTCACCGGCTTGCCAAGCGTCTCCTGCTCCCCGATCACATCCAGAATGTCATCCTGAATCTGAAAGGCAAGCCCGACGTTCCTTGCTACCTGCTGTATCTTTTCAATTTCTTCTTCAGACGCCCCGGCCAGAACCGCGCCAATCATCATGGACGCCTCAATCAGAGCGCCTGTCTTCAGCCGGTAAATAAAATAGAGCTGCTCCTCCGTAAGCGGCTGATTGACATACTCTACATCTACAGACTGACCACCGATCATCCCGTCATAACCTGTTTTCCCGGAAAGAATCTGAAACGCCCTGCCGATTCCCGGGTTTTGCGGTTCCATATCAAATGCTTTCGAAGCAGTCTCATACGCCAGATTCAGCAGCGCGTCGCCTGCCAGGATCGCCATCGCCTCTCCGTAAACAACGTGTGTCGTCTTCTTTCCCCGGCGATATTCGTCATTGTCCATTGCCGGAAGGTCGTCATGAATCAGCGAATGCGTGTGAATCATCTCGATCGCTGCCATAAAAGGCTGGATCACCGCAGAGGTTCCTCCAAACATCACGTACGTCTGCTGCATTAAAAGCGGGCGCAGTTTTTTTCCACCCACCAGCATACTGTAATCCACAGCCTCCAGAAGCGTACGCTGAAATCCCTTCTCCTCCGGAAGATAGCTCCCGATAATGCTCTTTATCTCTGTCACACGCTTTTTCATCTGACTGTCAAAATTCGTCAAATCCACCATCCCCATTCATGATACGTATTTTTTTCTCAACCACATCTATCTTTTCATTACATCTGGCCAGAAGCTGCATCCCCTGCTGATACAGCCGGAAAGATTCTTCCAGAGGAAGCTCACGGTCTTCCATTTTTTCCAGCATTTCATCCAGCCGTGCAAAGGACTCCTCCAGTGTCATCTCTTCCAATTTTTTATCCTGCTCCTGTGTCGCTCTCTCATCCCTTACTTGCTCCTGCATAACTGTCCCACCTCCGCATTACTTGCGAATCTTTTCTGTGCTCGTCACCTGCGCCACAATCTTGCCATCGCTCACAAGAAGTTCCAGGTTCTCGTCCTTTTTGACCTGCTCCACGGAAAATACACGTTTCCCTGATCTGTCTGTCACAGCCGCGTAGCCCTGCGCCAGCTTTTCAAGCGGCGAAAGTCCTTTCATGCGCTCAATATAGACCGCCATCTGATGACGCCGCTCCTGAATCGACATTTTCATCTGCGTCTCAAGCTGTTCCTCCAGATCTGCTGCACGCATCCGCAATTCCCTGACACGCTGTACCGGACTTAAATGTTCAAGCCGCATACGTTTCTCGTCGAGCCGCATCCGGCTGCTTTCAATCCGGTACCAGAGCAGCCGTTCCATGCGCCTGCGCTCCTCCTGCAGCCGTTCCTGCACTCCGCGCACATCCATAACCGCAAGCTCCGCAGCAGCAGAAGGCGTCGGCGCGCGCAAATCCGCCACATAATCTGCAATCGTCGTATCTGTCTCATGTCCCACTGCCGAAATCACTGGCGTATGACAGGCAAAAATAGCCCGCGCCACAAGCTCTTCGTTAAACGCCCACAAATCCTCAATTGAACCGCCGCCGCGTCCGACAATAATCACATCCAGTCCGAGCGCGTCCAGCTTTGCAAGCCCGTCAGCCACGCTCTGCGCCGCACCTTCTCCCTGCACCCTGGCCGGATATAAGATCAGCTCAATTCCGGGATTGCGGCGTGTGGAAATGTTGATAATATCCCGCACCGCAGCTCC
>CAOJHI010000288.1 GCA_948436005.1 uncultured Lachnospiraceae bacterium | reverse complement strand
ACAATGGGGATGAAATCGGAATGCATCAGATTGACGGGCTTATTTCAAAGGAAGGAAGCAGGAGCATACGGGCAGGGGCGCGAACGCCGATGCAGTGGAATACCGGATTAAATGCAGGCTTTTCCGACGCTCCGCCTGAGAAGCTCTATTTGCCACTTGATGAAAGTGTGGACAGGCCATGTGCGGCACGGGAGATGGAACGGGAGGATTCTCTGTGGAGAGAGATTCGGAGGCTGATTGCACTGAGAAGACGAACTCCGGAGCTGTGTGCGGATGCGTCAGTGGAGTTCCTGTTTTACAAAGAAGGGGCGCAGCCGCTTGTGTTCTGCCGAAGAAGCGCCGAAAAAGCAGTGCTGGCAGCGATCAATCCGTTTCCTGAGACAAAGCGTATTACCATCCGTCCGGTCAGGCTTGGCACCTGTATTTATGAGCAGAACGGTCAGGCTGCGGCAGATGAGATACCGCAGGGGGAGACAGAGAAAATGGCTTTGACCATTCCTGGCTGCAGCGCTTCTTATTTTAAGATTATAATTTAAGATTATATTTTGAGATTATATTTTGAAATCTTATTTTGAAATTTTCGAAGATTGAGGCGTTATATTTTCGGGTTTCGGATAATTGTCATGTTTTTAAATTATCAAGTTCTGGGTTTAAGAGGCAGAAGAAACAAAAGGAGGAGAGAAGAAGAGAAATGAACACTTTATCAGAAAAAAACAGATATCCGGTCAGCAGCACCGGAGCAGTGCTTGCCCTTGACCATCCGGAAGAGAAAGTGTTTGAAATACTGGCGCAGTGCGGACTGGACTGTGTGGATTTCTGGCTGTTCCGTTATTGCAAGGGGGCATACACTCCGATGCTGGAAACCGGATGGGAACGCTGGGCCGAAAAAATCAGGCGGATTTCTGCAGAATATCATCTGCCGATTGAGCAGGCACATGCACAGTTTAACGAATTTTTGCCGGAAGATGGCAGCTATCAGGGGCCGTCAGAGCTTTTGCTGCGAAATGTTAGGGCTTGCCGGATGTTTGGCTGCGACAGGCTCATTGTACATCCTGTCCTGACTGATACCAGAATCCGGACACCGGAACAAAGGCAGCACATCATGGAGTATAATCTGCGCTGGTTCTCAGAGCTTCTGCCGATTGCGGAAGAGTGCCAGGTAGAAATCCATATTGAAAATATGTTTCGCATTCCGGCGGGAGCCGGGCGTGGAGATTATCAGTTTCCGTTTAATGAGGCTGCATCTCTTGTATGGCTGGCGGAAAAGCTGCAGCATCCGCTGGTTCGGATTTGTCTTGATACGGGGCACGCAAATCTTTGCGGTTACGATATTCCTGCGTTTATCCGGACAGTCAGAGAATACCTCGGTACGCTGCACTTAAATGACAATGTCGGAGATATCTCTCCGCATTACGCAGACCTGCACCTGTTTCCGGGACATGGAACCATACCGTGGGATCAGGTGGCAGAAGTGCTGAAGGAAATCGATTACCAGGGAGCTTTTTCCATGGAGGCCCTGTATCCGGCTCTTCGTACAATGCCGACAGAATCTTTTATTGAGCTGACAAAGAGCGCGGCAGAATTTGTGCGGCTGCAGCTGTCTTTGGAGAGGAATGGACAGAGCGTATGAAAATAAGTTTACTTGCCCTTGATATAGACGGGACGATTCTGCCGGTCAGTACGACTGTTTTGAGTGAGCGTACGAAGAACGCAATTGCGGAGGCGATTGAACAGGGCGTCCGGGTTGTGATCTGCACCGGGCGGGGGTATGAGGGAGCCAGGGAGATTACAGAACAGCTCTCGCTTCAGGAACCGGTTATTACCTTTGCGGGAGCAGTGCTGTACGATTCCAGGAATCAGGAAGTGCGGGAAGAATATTTCATGGAGGAAGAGGATGTGCGCATGGTTTTAAAGGTATGTGAGGCACTTGATATCCATGTGCAGGTCTACCGCGGGGCCGGTGTGATCGCGGCGAAGGAAGATGATTTTGTGAAGAGGAATTATGTGATTGAACGCAAGCTTCCGTTTACGTGTCAGCCGGATCTGTCGGACGGATATCTGGGTGAAATACCGAAAATGCTGATCTATATGGGACCTGAGCTGGACAAAGAATACTATGCGGTGCTGCGCAGCCGTTTTCCGGGGAGAATCCGGATGATTCATTCCGCGCCCGGTTATATCGAAATTGGAAGACAAGAGGCGACAAAAGAAAAAGCACTGGAACGGATGGCAGAGAAATACAGGATTCCGCGCAGTGAGGTGGCGGCTGTTGGGGATGATTTGATAGATCTGGATATGATCCGGTGGGCCGGGATTGGATGCTGTATGGAAAACGGAAAGCGGGATGTAAAAGGGGCCGCTGATCTGATCCTGCCGCCGTGTGAGGAGGACGGTGTGGCCTGGTTTATCGAAACGTATGTGCTCTAAAAAAACGGGAGCAGTCAGGAGGAGAGCTTGTGAGTACCATTCAAATAAAGCGAAATATATCTGTAAAAGAGAGCTATGATGTAATTGTAGCGGGAGCAGGTCCGGCAGGCATCTGCGCAGCCGTTGCGGCAGCCCGGATGGGAAGCCGTGTGGCATTGATTGAGCGTTATGGTGTGATCGGAGGAAATCTGACCGTGGGACATGTGGGTCCTGTTCTTGGCATGGTCGGAAAGGGAACCATGCGGGATGAACTGATGGAACGCTTGGCTGTTCCGCAAAATGATATGATTGGCATAACAGGGGTCGCGCAGGATGTGGAGCTTGCAAAGCGGGTACTTGCAGAATTTGTGGAACATGAGAAGATTACGGTTTATCTGCAGTGCATGGTCTGTGACGTCATGATGGAAGAAAAGCGGATTACAGGGGTTGTTCTTTCTTCAAAGGAAGGGACGTTTGCCGTGCCGGGCAAGGTGGTCGTTGATGCGACCGGGGACGGAGATGTGGCTTATTACTGCGGAGCAGAATATGAAAAAGGACGGGACGACGGACTGATGCAGCCGGTGACGCTGGAATTTACCCTTTCAGGCGTCGACGAGTCTAAGGCAATCGTGTGCATCGGGGATGTGGATGATGTGGAACTGGATGGACAGCGTTTTCTGGATTACTGTGCACAGTGTGCCGAAAAGGGGTTACTGCCGGAGCATTTAGCAGCCGTGCGCCTGCATCGCACGACAAGGCCTGGCGAACGCCAGGTGAACACGACACAGATGAACCGGGTAGACAGTACGAAGCCGGGTATTCTGTACCAGGCAGAAGTGGAACTGCGAAGGCAGATTGAGGTTTTGCTTCAGTTTTTCAGAAAAGAGCTGCCC
>CAOJHI010000287.1 GCA_948436005.1 uncultured Lachnospiraceae bacterium | reverse complement strand
ATATAAATTTTCAAAATATTTCAAGTTTCCTTTCGATCCATGTGCAGAAAAATGGCTGGCATTTTGCTGCCTGCCAGCCACTTCATGGGCATTATTCTGCGAAATGCTTCTCCAGTTCATCCATCCACGGAGCAATATAATCCGGCAAAACTCCCCATCCTTCAATAACCTCTGATAAATTGGCAATATTGGTGTCCTCGTTCAGGTCCTCTACCCGAATCAGCGATACCGGCACTTCATACGTATCCGGCGTCTCCAGGCCTGCAAGCTTATACGCAATCAGACGCATTGCCGCTACTCCCGGAAGAGACTGGTCACAGCCGCACGCTGCCACGAATACATCCGGATTTTCCCGCATCAGATTGAGATCCACATCCGATACATCAACCGTTACCACTTTAATTTCCGTTCTGCCATTTTCTAGAATTGCCTGAAGCCCGCCTTTGGCAAGCTCGTCCCAGGAACCCCATGCCACATCGACGTCTCCCTTTGCATATAAAGGAAGCGCTGCCGCCACACGGTTGGAAACATCGCCCATAACATCCTGCATGTTTGTCGGCCCTATGGTTGTTACTGTTTCAATTTTTCCATCCGCTTCGTACTGCTCATATGTAATATTTCTTCGGTCAAGAGCCGGCGCCCCGCCTGGTCCGTACCACAACTTCATTACCTTTACCGGATCCGTACCGTTTCCCAGCTCGCAGATGCGTGACAGCGTCAGATCGGCCATGGCAAGATCATCCTGTGCAATTGCCGTCACCCCCGGTATCGGATTGCCTTCTGCATCGTTTGCAATCGTATCAAAAGTCACAACTTTAATCCCTTTATCCACGATAGGCTTCAGAAGCTCATAAGAATACTCTTCTTTTCCATGCGAAATAAAAATAGCATCATAATCTTTCTGTGTTGCCTGCGTTACCGTTTCCTGGAACAATACATCGTCGCCATTCGTAATAAAGGTATCTACTTCCCAGCCCCAGGCCTCTCCCATTGAGGTCATTGTCTGCATCAGAAGTTTCGTACCATCGTCCGCGGTCAGGTTACGAATCGCCGCAATCTTTACCGGATTTTCCTCATCCAGGAAGATCGCAGGAATCTCATTTTCCGCCTCTGATGCCCAGACGGTTCCTCCGCTTAAAGCAAGTGTAACTGATAATACTATCGCTGCTACAAACCCTTTTTTCTTCATAAATCTGTTCTCCTTTCCGTTTTCGGTAATGTTTGAATTTCGGCGGCTGCCGGTACCGTGAACAGCCGCATTTATAAATATCAGGAGTTCCTGTCTCCGATATTCTCTGTAAAACAACCCCGTTTTGTTCTTTACAATTTCACCGTACAAATCAGAGGATGCTGCGGCTCGCTTTCATAATTAAACAGCTGATACGTCGTATGTTTCGGTATAAACAGCACTTCATCATCTCTGATCTGGAACGTTTCATTCGTATCATGGATTAATACGCTGAGGCAGCCCTTATGCATATAAATAGCGCAGTCTCCTTCATGGCTGTCCGGGTCTGTCATTCGCGCGCCTTTTCCTCCGGACGGTAAAATCATTTCCGCCAGATTCAGGAAATCATTACTCACAATAAATTTGAGAAGCACCGGATTGTCAACGCCTCCGATTGCAAGCAGCTTGCGATTCTCCGGCACATGGTAAAACAGATTGCTTGCTCTTCCTGCCGCCCCTTCTACCGGCCAGGCGCCCAGATCGTCCAGCACACCAGCCCTTGCCGGAAGCAGGGAAGTATCATATGGCTGCCCGAAATCTGTATGTTTATATACTTTCATTTTTCCAATCGTATCTGTCGGGAAAGACTGGTCTGCAAAGATTTTTGGCGCCAGAAAAGCAGCTGTTTTGGTAGGCACGGTTCCAAAATTATATCCGATATGCGGAGTCCCCATAGGCATCAGTAAGCCTTCGCCCTCATGAACGCTTACCGTCTGTCCTGTTGAAGTGTTCAGCATAGTCAGTGTTCCTTCCAGCACAAAATAAACTTCATCCCCGGCATGATAATCAGCCGGTTCAAACCTGCTTCCCGGCGCTACCGTATACCAGGATGCCGTAAATTCTTCTGTACTGACATAGATATAGCTGATATCACTGCAATCCATTCCTATCTCAGGCGTCGGATAAATAAAGGGCGCAACCAGATCTCTTGTAATCAGCATAACCTTATCACGCGGCCCTTCCGTGTATGGATGATTCTGAAAAATAAGCTTTGACTGCATCTTCCTTCCTCCTCTTCTTTACAGACATTTCGTGCACAAAAATACGTTCATTGTCTCGCTTTCATAATTAAACAGCTGATACGTCATTCCTTTCGGAATATACAGGCCCTCTCTTTCTCTGATCTGGAACGTCTCTCCCGTATCGTGTATCAGTACGCTGATGACGCCCTTATCCATATAAAGAAACGCTTCGTTCGGATGCTGATCCGGATCTGTCATCCTCGCTCCTTTTCCTCCGGACGGTATCACAAGCTCAACCACGTTCAGATAATCATTGCTCACAGAAACCTTCATCAGCACAGGATTATCAAGTCCATGAATCGCCAGCAGCTTCTTGTCCTCCGGAACAAAATGGAAGAACGGTGATTTTCTGGATTCCGGCCCGTCTGCCGGCCATGCGCCAAGATCATCCAGCACACCCGCACGGTTCTTCGTCTCGCACCAGGTATACTTCCGGAATTCCTCCGGTTTCAATTTGCCGTTATACACCTTATGACGTCCGATTTCATCTGTGGGAAATCCCGCTTCCGTAAAAATTTTCGGAGCAATAAACGACATGGTACGTACTTTTTTCTGTTCAAAATTAAATCCGCAGTGCTTTGCCCCTTCCGGCATCAGCAGACACTCGCCTTCGTGCACCTGGACAACCTGCCCCGCCTCCGTATTCAGCATGGTAAGCGTACCTTCCAGGACAATATAAACCTCATCCCCAGGATGATAATCCGGAATTTCCACCCAGCTTCCGGGGCTGATTTCATAATAAGAGCACGTAATCTCATTCGTACTCAGATACATATAACTGATATCACTGTAATCCATTCTTGCATCTTTCGGATTTGGGAAAATAAACGGAACAACCTCTTTTTTGGTGATCAGAAATGGCTCTATCCGTTCTTTCTCCGTATATGGATGGTTCTGAAATATCACTTTTGGCATTGAATTTCCCTCCTTTTATTCCAGATTGGCGTGTCTTGCCATCATTTTTTCTTCTGATACTCCGATCTGTTGTTTCAGCATTACCACGATTCCGTCAAGCAGCAGCATCTGAAGCTGTTCAAACTGCGCTCCCAGAGGCTGTAT
>CAOJHI010000286.1 GCA_948436005.1 uncultured Lachnospiraceae bacterium | reverse complement strand
GTGCAGCCTGTGATCGCCGTATATGTCCCAGGGGCAATCACTGCCGAAAAATCCTCAAGCACCGGCTTTTTATCTCCATAGGAAAATGTGACATGCTCAAAACGCACCTCGCCGCCGGCAGCGTCCGTTGTACAGACAGCCGGCTTTCTTTCTTCTGCTCCTTCCGGTTCTGCTTCTGCACCCAGAAGTTCTCTCAGCCGCCCCCAGGCAACACGTGCACGCCGTACTTCCCGAAAAGCCTCCGCAACCTGGTTCACTGGCCTTTCTGTGTTGCGGATATAATGAACAAATGCCTGAATATCACCGACTGCCAGATCTCCACGCAGCGCACAGATACCGCCGAGCAGCACCGTCACAACGTAGCCTGCCACGGAACCGACCTGCATGGCAACTGCCATAAGCCCTGCTCCGAAATCTGCCTTCCAAGCCGCCTCACGCTGCCTTTCATTGTACACAGCATACGTTTCCGCTGCTGCTTCCTCCCGGCCAAAAATCCGGAGCAGACTACGGCCAGAATACATTTCCTCCACATACCCGTTCGCCGCAGCGTCAGCCTCCTGTTGTCTCTTTGCATTCGTTTGAAATTTTCCGGATGCCAGATACATCAGTACCGCAGAAACTGCCAGCAGAATGCCCACAGCTGCTGCAAGCAGAACACTGATTCTCACCATCATGATCACAATACCGATCATCGAAGAAACGCCTGTCACGACTGAAAAGGTACCATGTCCTGCGCATCTTCCCAATACCTCCGTATCGGAAACAACGCAATCCTGCAGTTCTCCGACTGACTTTGTTTCAAAATAAGAAAGCGGCAGTGTGTGCAGTTTTTCCAGCGCATTCTCCTGCAAACGGCAGGTAAGATCTGCCGAAATCCCTTCCAATATCCAGCCGGAAATAGTCAGAAGCAAAACAGAAATGAAATAAACTCCTGTCAGAAGCCTCAGAATTTCGGCAATTGCTTCCAGGTTCATAGCTCCTGTACCATTCAGTTTCGCCAGAATACCGCTGAAAATATGCGTTGTAATCTCTCCTAAAAGCTGCGGTCCGAGAGCCAGCAGGACGCAGGACAAAATGCCGCATGCAAGGGCCACCGCAAACCGGAGGCCATATTTTTTCAGATAATCCCGGAATCTAATGCACATCCTGTGTCACCTCCTCAGCAGTATGGATATCACAGCCCTGTGAAGTGGCCATTTCACGGTAAATATGGATATCACACCCCTGTGAAACTGCCACATCGCGGTCAACATGGATATCACACCCCTGTGAAGCTGCCACATCGCGGTCAACATGGATATCGCACCCCTGTGAAGCTGCTAGCTCACGGTAAACACTGCAGCTTTGCAGCAGCTCCTCATGCCGCCCCATCCCTGCAATTTGGCCACCATCCAGTACCAGAATCTGATCTGCATCCTGAATCAGTTCCAGACGCGAAGCCGTCATCAGAACTGCCGCATCTTTTGTCCTTTCGGCAAGTGCTTTTTTAAGCTGCAGAGCTGTTTTTTCATCCAGTGCCGAATAACAGTCGTCAAAGAGATATATTCGTGCATCACCGACCAAAGACCGCGCAGCAGCAAGACGCTGCCTTTGCCCGCCCGAAAGATTTGTCCCGCCCGGCGCAATTGCAGCCGCCAGCCCTTTTTCCATTTGGCTGACGAATTCTTCCGCCTGCGCTGCCCGAACTGCCTCCATAAGCTCTGCATCTGACGCATTTTCCTTTCTGAACCGGAGATTTTCTGCGATACTCCCACTGAAAAGTTTTGGATTCTGCGGAATATAGCTGACCGCCCCGGCAAGCCATTTCTTGTCATACGACCCGATCTCCTTTCCGTCCAGTGTAACCCGCCCCTGGCTGATATTCATTCTTCCGAGCGCCAGCAGCAAAAGCGCTGTTTTTCCTGTTCCAAGACCGCCGACAACTGCCACCGTCTCACCCACACGCACCGAAAAGGAAATATCCTGCAACACAGCTTCACTGCTGCCGGGATACTGGCACGTCACATGTTCAAAGCAAAGCACGGGCGCCGCCTTTTCCCCCGTTTCTTCTTTGCAGCAAGCCGTCTTTTCCCCCTGCAGTGCCAGCAGCTGAGCAGCCCTTTGGTATGCAGCTGCTCCCTCCGGCAATGCCGATATCTGGTCTGATACAGATAAGCATGCGCCAATCACAAGAATGATATACTGAATGCACGCCACATATTCGCCTGATTGCAGCCAACCCTGATTAATTCCGGATGCACTGTTTTTTGCGAGCCACAAAAAAGCCACGTTCATCACAAGCAAAAGCCCCGGCGTAAGAAGGAAAAATGTCCGCCCCGCCCGCGCTTTCCCCCGGCCCCAGCTCTCTGCCTCCCGGTGGAACTGTTCCTGTTCACGTTTTTCCTGGCCAAATGCCCGGATCACCATCATGCCCCGCAGATTTTCCCGGATCATCCGCAACAGATGTGTCCCGGAATTTTGTATCTTTCCCACAGATTTCTGTCCGATTGTTGTAAGAAACACGAGGAAAACGAGTGCTGCACCAAAAGCAGCAAGGACAATTCCCCCAAGCTGCCATCTCATGCGCCATGCAAATGCTGCCGCACCAGTGCCAAACAGCAGCAGAAATAAAAGTTCCTGAAAAAGCAGCCGCAGAAAACGCTGAATTTTATCCGTATCCTCCATCGTCCTTCCGGTCAGGTCATTGACTGAAAACAATGCCGCCTGCTCTTCGCTCAGAGCAAACACCTGCTGAAACATTCTTCTTCGCAGTTCAAATGCATAATCTGCTGACAGGCGTGCCCAAAAATACGCTGACAAAGCCGCTGACAGAACAAGGCCCAGCACAGCCACAACCATCAAAATAACTTTTTTGATCAGGTAACTATCCTGAAGCTCCTGCACATCTACGCCCTGATTTTTCAGATCTTCGCGAATAAAATTCACGGCAGCCTGATGAACCAGGCTGAGCGGGATTGCTTCAATCCGTTCCCTGGCCGCCTTTGTCAGCTCCAGACGCGCATCCTCTGGAAGAAGTTTCAGAATCCCGAAAGCGTCCAGCTCCCGCGGTACGTACAAATCCTCCCCCAGCACCTCTTTATAGTCTGCACCATCCGTGGAAAGTGCATAAACAGCTACCATCGGCGGCGTCATCACAGCAGCCAGTGCTTCCTCCTCTTCATGATTCATCTCATTTTTCGTATAAACCTGCCCCTCATTGCGATATCCGGCGCATACCTTTTCCTGCTCCTCCTGATTCATAAGCAGCAGCAGTTTGTCCATTCCCTCCGAGATCGGAAGAGCGTCGGGTAGGGAAAGAGTGTGCGCATATGTGTAGATCTC
>CAOJHI010000285.1 GCA_948436005.1 uncultured Lachnospiraceae bacterium | reverse complement strand
GCCTCCGCATCGTGCTTCAGCTCTTCCCCAATGCCAAAGGTGTCATCGCCATTGAACACAACAAACCGGAAGCTATCCGGTCCATGGAAGCTGTATGCGCCGGAGAAAAACTGATATCTGTACAGCCGGTCATGACAAAATATCCGCAGGGCGGCGAACGCAACCTCATTTCTGTAATCAGCGGACGTGATCTGCGTTTTGGCCAGCTTCCTGCGGACGTGGGATGTATTGTTTGCAATGTGGCCACCTTAAATGCAATCTATCATGCAGTCCACAAGTCTGAACCGTTGATGGAACGTTACTTCACAGTATCCGGAGACGCTGTTGAAATCCCCAGAACCATGAAAGTACGTATCGGTACCTCCTGCGAAGAACTTTTAGAAGCTGCCGGAGGCATTAAAAAAGACTGTAACGTAAAAAAAGCACTGTTCGGCGGTCCGATGATGGGGGTGGCACTCACCACACTTCAAATCCCGGTTTGCAAAAACAACAACGCACTCACAGTACTTGCTGAAGACGAAGTAGAATTTGCACAGTCACAGGAAACTGCATGCATCCGCTGCGGACGCTGCATGCGTGCCTGTCCGATTCACCTGCTTCCTCAGGCAATGGCCGAAGCGGCACAGCGCCTTGACTATGACCAATATGAAAAACGACTTTACGGTCTGGATTGCATCGCCTGCGGTTCCTGTACATACGTATGTCCAGCGAAACGCCCGCTGATGCAGCTTTTCAAACAGACCAAAGCTGCCATCATGGCAGCCAGAAGAAAGTGAGGGAGCTGACGAGATGAATGATAAATTATTGAATGTTTCTTCCGGTCCGCACATTCGCAGCAAGCTGACAACAGGAGTTGTCATGCTGGATGTCTTGCTTGCACTTATGCCCACAACGCTTTTCGGTATTTACCGTTACGGACTGCACGCATTTCTGATCATTGCCACTTCCGTCTTTTCAGCAGTGATGACGGAATTTATATTTGATTATATCGCAAAAAAACCAAACACAATCAAGGACGGAAGCGCTGCCGTAACCGGTCTTTTACTGGCGCTCTCCCTCCCGCCCCGCGTTCCACTTTACATCCCGGTCATTGGCAGCCTGTTTGCCATTTTGTTTGTAAAATGCTTCTTCGGAGGACTTGGCAAAAACTTCATGAACCCTGCCGTGACTGCAAGGTGCTTCCTTCTGATTTCTTTCGGAAGCATTATGACCAACTTTTCCGTGGACGGTATCTCCAGCGCTACCCCGCTGGCTGCCATGCGTTCCGGTGAAATTATCAACATATCAAAGCTTTACCTCGGTTACACAGACGGCGTGATCGGTGGTTCCGCACTTGCCCTTTTGCTCGGCGGACTGTTGCTATGGTGCGCAGGCGGAATTACCATGGAAATCCCGCTTTCCTGCATCGCTGCCTTCACTGCATTTATGGCTTTGTTTAGCAAACAGGGCACAGATCCCTTATTTTTACTGACCCATATCTGTGGCGGCGGTGTTTTAATGGGGGCATTTTTTATGGCTACTGATCCGGTCACAAGCCCACTCACCTCCCACGGCCAAATACTCTATGGTGCTGTTATGGGAATCCTTGCCGCATTGTTCCGCGTATTCGGTACAGCAACTGACTCTTTCAGTTACGCGCTCCTGATTTCAAATATGCTTGTTCCGTTTATTGACAAGCTTCCTGTTCCGAAACCGCTTGGCTACAAAAACGGCGAATATAAAGAAAGACAGTTTCCAAAAGCTGCCGTTAATCTTACCGCAATCACATTGATTGCCGGCCTGGCGCTCAGCAGTGTCTACATCCTGACAAAAGACCGCATTTACGAACAAAAAGAAGCCGCAAACGCTGCCTCTTACCTGGAAGTATGTCCGTCTGCCACATCCTTTTCACCGGATGCAGACATGACTGCTGCAATTGAAGCTCTGAACGGAAACGTTTATGACAAGAAATTTGGAAAAACATATATCAATAAGGCGATAGCCGGATATTCTGACAATGGCTCACTTGCCGGGTATGTCATCAGCGTCACAAGCGGCGATGGTTTTGAAGGCAATATCACACTCTCCGTTGGCATTGCGCCGGATGGCACCATAAACAGCATTGCCTTTACTGAACTGAATGAAACAGCCGGAATGGGTATGCTCTGCGGCGAAGATGCTTTCAAAAACCAATTTTCCGGCGTCAGAACTAGTGCCTTTACCTTGAATAAAACAGGCAGTTCTACTTCAGCCAAGGATATTGACACAGTGTCCGGCGCCTCCACCTCTTCGGGTGCTGTCGTAAACGCAGTCAATGCCGCACTTGCCTTTTTTGCGGCAAATACACAGTAGGAGGACAGAATATGAATCAATATACAGAACGAATTTTTAACGGTATCATAAAAGAAAACCCGGCCATTATCCTGATGCTCGGGATGTGTCCGACGCTTGCTGTCACAACTTCCGCAATCAACGGCCTTGGAATGGGACTTTCTACACTCGTGGTACTGATCTTTTCCAATCTGATCATATCCATGATGCGCAACATCATTCCGGATCAGGTGCGCCTACCGGCCTATATTGTGATCGTGGCCTCACTCGTTACAGTTGTTGATCTTGTTATGCAGGCATACGTACCGGAGCTTTACCGTTCTCTCGGAATTTATATTCCATTGATTGTTGTAAACTGTATCATACTCGGCCGAGCGGAAGCCTACGCAAACAAAGTAACGCCTGATCTTGCCGTTATGGACGGCGTCGGGATGGGGGTTGGTTTTACAATTGCACTTACCATCATTGGCCTTGTCCGTGAATTTCTGGGAGCCTCAACCGTTTTTGGTATGGCACTCCCGGAATTCTGCAAACCGATTTCTATCTTCGTCAAAGCGCCTGGGGCTTTCCTCGTCATGGCAATCCTGGTTGCTGTACTCAATGCATGCAACATTAAAACAGCTGCCAATAAGAAAGTAGAAGGCTGTGACGGCTGCTGCACATCCTGCGCAAAGTTCTTCGAAGAGAAAACTAAGGAGGATACAGAAGCATGAACCCATCGTTTATCATGATTATTATTACCACTGCGCTGATCAACAACGTCGTACTCAGCCAGTTTCTCGGTATCTGCTCCTTCCTGGGTGTTTCCAGGCAGATTAAAACTTCTGCCAGTCTCGGCGGCGCCGTTATTTTCGTTATGACGATCTCTTCTGCTGTGACAAGCCTGCTCCATACTTATATTCTGGCACCGCTGCAGCTCGATTATCTGAATACGATCGTGTTCATTCTGGTGATTGCCACTCTTGTCCAGATGGTAGAGATGTTCCTGAAAAAAACATCCCCTGCAATCTATCAGGCGCTTGGCATCT
>CAOJHI010000284.1 GCA_948436005.1 uncultured Lachnospiraceae bacterium | reverse complement strand
CTTGTAAGCTATATTACTCACAGCACAGCTGTTCGTTAGCTTACGAAGTTTGCCCTTGCAAGCAAGCAAACTTCTTGTAAGCTATATTATGTGACCGGATTCCGGGTTTTATGTGTGGTTACGGGAAGAACAGGGAATCATACACCAGCTGTCCGATCTATAAACCAAACAAGGACATTTTTCGAAAACGAGGTTTTTGAAAAGTGTCCTTGTTGCATGGCAGGGATTTAAAAAAGAAAAATAAAGAGCGTTTGAAAAAAATATAATTTCATGATAGATTAGAAAAAAGAAACAATGAGAGCAAGGGAGACTTAAGATGAAATTGTTGATTAAGCAGAGAGTATTTTCATGGAGCGATGCCTATGATGTTTATGATGAAAACGAGACGGAAAAATATTTTGTAAAAGCAGAGTTTTGGGCGTTTGGACACCGGCTTCATGTTTATGACACTTCCGGTATTGAGCTGGGGGTGATCCGGCAGAAAGTGATCACGATGCTTCCTGCATTTGAGATTGAAATAGATGGCAGATACTGTGGGAGGGTACAGCGAAAATTTACATGGTTAAAGCCGAAATATGAGATTGATTACAATGACTGGAGTGCGGAAGGTGACTTCATGGGCTGGGATTATGAGGTGAATTCCGGCGACCGCAGTGTTGCGTATATCAGGAAGGAACTGTTTCACTGGGGAGATACGTATGTGATTGATATCGTAAATCCAGAAGATGAATTGATGGCATTGATGCTGACAATTGCGATTGATGCGGCGAACTGCACGGATGGGAATTAAATAATTCTGCCGTGTTTGTTTCCTTTTGTGGCGGCACATGAATGGAATGATGAAAAGGGAGATGGAGGATGAAGGAGAAACGGGGCCAGCGCAGAAAAAACAGAGAGATTTCTTTGTTTGTTTCTATTTTATTGGTTTTCAGTATTTTGGGAGCTGTTGTTTTTTCAGTGTCGCAGAAGATATCCCGGGAAATGTCTGCGTCTGCAGTTCAAAATCTGAGCGAAAGTCTGAATCTGATTAAAAGCACAATCGAAGCGGTTTTGAGAAATGAGGCAGAATTTCAGACCATGATCGCAAAAGAAATTGGATCGTCAGAAGATCCTGAAGAATATATTCGTTCCTACGGGAAGAACCAGATGATGGCAAAGGTATCGTTGATCCAGTCAGGCCAGACAGAGGGAATTTCGAATACAGGGGAGAGCTTTTCAGAAGAAGCCCTGGATTTTTCGCTGGGAGGAGATGTCAACGGTCTGCCGGTTTCAAAGACTTACATTAATTATATGGGAGCATGGGCATATTCCATGAAATGTCCGGTCGAAAAAGATGGCCGGGAGATTGCAACGCTTTATATTGAGTACGTGTATGATTTCCTGGACAGATCGTTACCGGATGGATTTTACAACCAGCAGGCAATGCTTTACATTATGGACGCAGAAACACAGCGTTTTGTGCTGAAGCCGAAGGGGATGGGAAAACGCAGTGCGGGCCATCTGAATCTGGAAGACTTTTACCGGGCGAACAGCATTGAAGATGAGAAGCTTCGGATGGAAGTGAGAGACTGTCTGGAAAATGGAAAAAATATGCTGTTTTATCATAATATTCAGGGGAGCCAGGCACTGAATTATATGTGGTCTTTGAACAACGGAACGATTTTTCTGGTTGGCTATGTGCCAATTGAGGCGATTCAGCAGGAGGGACGGACCGTCAACCAGAATATTTTTATTGTTGTTGCTGTGATGCTTGTTGCATTTTTTGCGTGCTGTGTTCTGTATTACTGTAACCAGAGGCAGCAAAATAGAATCCGGTCAGAACGTGAAGCTGAGCGGGAGATCCATAACAGGCAGCTGGCAGAGGCGCTTCAGGCAGCGCAGGTTTCGAACAATTCCAAGACAACATTTCTCTCTAATATGTCGCATGACATCCGAACGCCGATGAATGCGGTTCTTGGCTTTACAAAATTGCTTTCCATGGACGCGGAGAATCCGGCTAAAGTGAGAGAATATACAAAAAAGATTACAGCATCAGGGCAGCATCTGCTCAGCCTGATCAATGATGTCCTGGATGTTTCGAAGATTGAAAGCGGGAAAGTTGTGCTGGCTTATGAACGGTTTACGCTGAATGATCTGGTGTCCTCTGTGGATGCGATTATTCAGCCAATGGCGAAAGCAAAGCATCAGAATTTTTATGTCGAGGTTACAGATATTAAGCATGAGTATCTGATTGGAGATGAGATGCGAATCAATCAGATTTTGATTAATCTCCTTTCAAATGCTGTAAAGTATACGGCCGAAGGCGGGAATATCTGGTTTCGCATGATTGGATTAAAACAGCGTTCCAGCCAGTATGAGCATATCCGGATTGAGGTGGAGGACAATGGCTATGGAATGACGCAGGAATACCTGACCACTATTTTCGATGCATTTACAAGGGCAGAAAACAGCACAACGAACAAAGTGCAGGGCACGGGGCTTGGAATGGCGATTACGAAAAATATTGTCGAGCTTATGGGCGGTACGATTGAGGTTTTCAGCGAAGTAAATAAAGGCAGTTTGTTTCGGGTTGAATTGGAATTCCGCGTTCCGGAAGATCAGGCTGACAAGCGCTTCTGGAGGGAAAACGGAATCAGCCGGATACTGGCTGTGGACCGGGATGAGAAGGTCTGTAAAAATATCAGGATGCTGTTGGAAGAAGCTGAGGTTCTGGTGGATACGGCAGCTGACGGGGAAGAGGCCTTACAGATGATACGTGATGGCATCAGAGCGGAGAAGGAGTATGATGTAATTCTGATGGAGTGGTGTCCACAGAAAGCAGACAGTATTGCAGCTGCCGGAAAAATACGGGAAGCTGTGTCAGCTCATGTACCGGTTTTTTTCCTGACTGATTTTGATGCAGCTGGTGTGGAAGCAGTTCTGCAGATGGAACATACAGGTATTCTCACGAAACCATTCTTTGTCTCTGCTCTGAAAGCAAAAATACAGGAGATGCAGACAGAAACAGGGGAGAACAAAAACTGTGTACAGGGGAACAATCTGGAGGGGATGCATTTCCTGGCCGCTGAGGATAATGAGATCAATGCAGAAATTTTAATAGAGCTTTTGGATTTAGAAGGAGCCAGCTGTGAAATTGTGGAAAATGGCCGGGAAGCTGTGGAGCGATTTAAAAATGCTGCGTTGGGTGAGTTTGATGCAATTTTGATGGATGTCCAGATGCCGGTTATGAATGGTTATGAGGCGACAAAGGCAATCCGTGCCCTGGATTGCAGTGGTGCAAAGGAGATACCGATTATAGCCATGACAGCAAATGCCTTTGCAGAAGATGAAAAGGCGGCACT
>CAOJHI010000283.1 GCA_948436005.1 uncultured Lachnospiraceae bacterium | reverse complement strand
GTTTTGCACAGGATATCCCGTATGTGGATCAAGAATATGATGATAAACGATACCGTCTTTTTCAAAGAAACGTTCATAGGTACCAGAGGTAACAACGGACTGATCATTAATTTTTACAATTGTGATAATGTCGGTAGCAGTCTGGAACGGATCCCTGATCCCGATGTTCCAGGGCTGATTGTCCGGTTTGGTACCGATAGTGAGCACATTGCCGCCAAGATTGATAAAAGCGCTGGAAATTCCTTTTCCGATCAGAAATTCTTTTAACTGGTCTGCAATGTAGCCTTTCGCGATGCCGCCCAGGTCAATGGCGGCGTCCGGATCATCGAGTGTTACCGTATTTCCGTTTAAATGTAAGCCAGCCAGACCGATATGTCTGCCGGCTTGGGAAATGGCATCGTCAGACGGAAGGTTTCCCGGATTGTTCTGAAAATCCCAGAGGTCGAGATATGGAGCAATTGTAATATCAAAGGCGCCGCCTGACAGGTCTGCGTATTTCTGAGCGAGGGCAAGGAGTGCGGCTGTTTCATCCTGGACTTCTACGGGCTGCCCGCAGCTGTGATTGATGTTCCAGACATCGCTTCCTTCCCTGGTGCGGGAGAGGATTGCCTCGTATCGTGCCATTTGTTCAAAGGTTTCTGTGAGGATGGCCGTATCTCCAGTTCCGTCGAGCCGGATGGTTACAACTGTATCAAAATAAAATCCGGTGTCTGAGATGGATTCTGTCTTTTGGGCAAAAACGGAGCCGGAAAAGAGTGAACATGCGAAACAGATAAGAAGGCCGCTCACGGCAAGATTTTTTAAAGAAAAGCAGCGGGAAATACATATTTTGCAATATTCTTTTATGGAGAAAAGGATATGGAAAAATGAACGGTTCATAAAAAGCTCCTTTGGATGGGACTGTCAAAAAACTGTTTTCTAGAGGCAAGTTTATCACGCTCCAATTTTTATGTAAAGAAAAAGGTATTTCTTTACAAATCATTTTTTTGAAGTATAATGAATGAGAAGCAATGAAAAGTCAGATCGCAGGAGGTTATATTATGGCAGTATTGGTTACTGGCGGAGCTGGTTATATCGGCAGCCATACGTGTGTGGAACTTTTGAATAATGGCTATGAAGTTGTAGTTATGGACAATCTTTACAATTCCAATGAAAAGGCATTGGAGCGTGTAGAGCAGATCACCGGGAAAAAGGTTACATTTTACAATGTGGACATGCTGGACCGGGAAGCAATGAATGAGATTTTTGAAAAAGAAACAATTGATTCTGTAATTCATTTTGCAGGCTACAAGGCAGTCGGCGAGTCAGTCCGCAAACCTCTGGAGTATTATCACAATAACATTACAGGCACGCTGAATCTCTGTGATGTCATGAGAAACCATGGCGTAAAAAATATTATTTTCAGTTCCTCTGCAACCGTTTATGGAGATCCGGCTTTTGTGCCAATCACGGAAGATTGCCCGAAAGGCCAGATTACGAATCCTTATGGCCAGACGAAAGGCATGCTGGAACAGATTCTGACAGACCTTCATGTGTCTGATCCGGAGTGGAATGTTGTGCTGCTTCGCTATTTTAACCCGATCGGGGCACATAAGGCCGGTATCATTGGCGAAGATCCGAAAGGTATTCCAAATAACCTTGTTCCGTATATTGCACAGGTGGCAGTTGGCAAGCTGGAAAAGCTCGGCGTATTCGGAGACGACTACGATACACCGGACGGCACCGGAGTGCGCGACTATATCCACGTGGTAGATTTGGCAAAAGGCCATGTAAAAGCGATGAAGAAGTTTGAGGATGAGCCGGAGGTGCGCATCTACAATCTTGGTACCGGTAATGGCTACAGTGTGCTTCAGGTGCTTCATGCATTTGAAAAGGCCTGCGGCAAGACACTTCCGTATGAGATCAAACCGCGCCGTGCCGGAGATATTGCGACCTGCTATGCAGATCCGGCAAAGGCAAAGGCAGAGCTTGGATGGGAAGCAGAGTATGGGATAGAAGAAATGTGCGAGGATTCCTGGAGATGGCAGTCTATGAATCCGAACGGATACAACGAATAAAGAAGAATAAATTTTTCCCTGACCGTGCATCCTATCACTGAGGTGATGGCGATGGACAAAAAAGAGCTGGAAAAGCAGCAGCAGAGAAAATCAAACGAAAAATTCAACAGCGTTACGCAGAAAGTCAAGGTGGAGAACCAGAACCAGACTCATAATGTCAGGAAAGAGGGAACTACACCGATTAATCAGAAGCGATAGGCGGCCAGACGGCCGCCTTTTTCTGTAAATATGCTGATGCCATGAAGAAAAGCATGCATTTATTTAGAAATAACAGTAGGATCAGCAAACAGACTGATTTCCGGTGGGAAATATGTAAATACAATAAAGCATATCATGAAAAGGCATACCGCGGCACATAAAAGAAGCGTATAACTTTGCGCCCTGCAAGATACAGCAAGCCGGTATACGGTATAAAATGCGGCCACAACGCTTAATAGGAAAGTGATGATATCCAGAACAAGAAAATTTTGTCCAAGTATACCAGTATAAGTATAGAAAATAACGGGTATCAATAACGTTCCCAATAAAATACCGGATAAAGACGCAGAAGAAATACAAGGGTAGGTTTTTTTGAGGTTTGGCATCACGATGAGAACATACAGGAGCATTGGAAAGAAAATAAGCTTCATGTGTTCCCAGATGGATTCATTGACAGGAGAAAAAAATCCAACTAAAAAGTTATTATTTGACCACTCAAAGAAAAAATGAGAGAGTGTTCCGAGCAGAATAACAAAGATTGTTCCAATAATTGTGTATGATTTTAACTGGTTCATTTTATCACCCCAATCGAAGTATATATCAAGAATTGTAATTTTATTCGCAGTGAAGGCAATTTTTTAGAATTTATGAAGAAAAGACGGAAGAACTACAGTGTGGTTGTTAAATTGAAGTTTGTTCCTGATTTGTTATTAATTGACGGCATTTTACTGCATTTTAAGGCATCCCGAATCCCGGGCTTTTCTGTAAACATGCGTATTTTCAGGAATTGACTTCTATAGTATTTTGTGAGAGAATAAGGCGAAAAATAATTCGCAGTTGTTCAGCTGGCACTGGACAATTACATATTTTACAACTGAAAGGAGTATTACAATGATTTATTCACGCGAAGTAGAAGAAATGTGCCCGGTTGCACAGGGCGTTCATCACGGCGCTGCTCCGATTCCGGAAGAAGCAAAGTGGGTACAGGTGAAGGAGGTTAAAGATATTTCCGGTCTGACACATGGTGTGGGCTGGTGTGCTCCTCAGCAGGGTGCCTGTAAGCTGACTCTGAACGTTAAGGAAGGAATCATCCAGGAAGCTCTTGTTGAGACGATCGGCTGTTCCGGTATGACACATTCCGCTGCTA
>CAOJHI010000282.1 GCA_948436005.1 uncultured Lachnospiraceae bacterium | reverse complement strand
CCTCCCACTGCTTCCTGCTGCATCATTTTAAAATATGGCATGACCTCTTCACTTGTCTCAAAATCGCCCCAGACAGAGAGATCAGAAAAAGCCTCATCCATAATCACAACAATATTCGGCTGCTGGCCTGTTTTTAATGCGCTGCTTTTCTCTTTGGAATCGTCCGGGTCCGCAGTTTCCACAGATGCCATCAGCTCCTGCACCTTTGATTTGGAATATCCGTCCGGCTCTTCAATCTTCAGGAACCGCAGATTTCCCAGAAATGCAGCTGCAATTCCGTTGTTCCGGTACAGTACATTCAGTGTAAAAAGCGTGGTATCCATGCCAAAATAACTCTGCATGCTGCTTTTTTGTATGCCGGAAACATAAAGACACAACAGCAGCGCATAGACGGCCGCTGCCGGAAAACGCACTTTCTTTTTCCGGAACCGCACGGACGACTTCGACGCAATCAGAATAATCCATACAAATGCAATCAGCACAAACGCCGTTTTCCAGGTAATCGTGAACGTATAATTGTCCGCCACAGACAGCGCAGTCCCGATTGACAGCAGATCCCACGGCACAATCGGTGAGGACCGGAAGCTGACTACAAAGTAATTGACAAGGCCGAAGATCATCGGTACCAGCGTTGCAGCCGAAAATCCAACACTCACCTGACCGGTCAAGAACGCCCCAAGGCCATACAGCAGGTAGAAAAATAACATATTTAAAATAATAATCGGCACATCCAGATCACTCAGGACATGCGTATAATTCTCTAGCGCCGTAAAAGCAGCAAATGGAAGCACAATGTAAGCAAGACCGCTCAAAATCCATCCGTACGAGATCGGCAGCAGCACAAAAATACCGGCCAATACAGACAGAAGAACCGCTGTCACAAAAAACGGCACATCCATTCCTTCCCCAAATACTGCGAGTGCTGTGACAACAAACAGAACTGCGGTCACAAAAATTGCCACCGCAGCCTTTCTTTTATTTATTTTTTGTATAAACTCCTTCATTTTCCGTACCTTAATTTATTTTATTTTTATCTCAAATTTTACCTTATTTTGGGTCTGATTTTAACTGTTTACTCAAGCTTTTTCATCTTAATTTTAACTTGATCTTATTTTAGCTTGATATGCTGATGGGTAAAAAGATGATCCTGACAGTACTCATAATTCCCATCACACTTGGAACAAAAACGGAACTCCAGATTCTCTCCGTCTTTTTCTGTCCGTCCGCAAACAGCACACTTATGCCGCGTGTAGTCTCCTTTGGGCGTTACCTTTTTGACCTCTCGCTTGAACTCGTTTCTCCGGTGAATCTCCTTTGGCGAAAATCTCCTGACATTTCGTGACAGCAAAAAGAAAACAAAAAAGTTCAGCAGAGACATGAGGATGGAAATCCGATCCGCCCATCCTCCCTGGAAGAAGGAAAGCGCTACGAAAAATCCGTACACCAACCCCATCCATTTCATCTTAATCGGAATCAGAAAATAAAGCATGACCTCTGCATTCGGATAAGTGGCCGCAAAAGCAAGCAAAATTGACATGTTGATATAGTACGTGCTGAAATAACCGGCCCCGCCCATAAAATACAGAATGAATGCACCCAGCACTGTAAAGAGAATACCGGAAATAATATATACATTGAACCGGAAAGCTCCCCACGTATACTCCAGTGACCGGCCAATCGAAAAATAGAAATACAGCATAATAACCGTGAACAGATCAAGCTGGCTTGGAGGCACCAGAATCCAGGATATTACACGCCATACCTGCCCGTGCAGAATCTGATACGGGTTCAGCGTAAGGTACAGCATCATTTCCGGCATTAATGCATAAATCAGATATCCGGCCGCGTACAGGGCAACCATGACTGCCGGTAGATTTTTGATTGCATATTTTCCGTATTTGCGTTCCATTTTATCCAGAAAATTCATAATTCATCCTCTTTCTTTTCCAGGGTTTCTTTCAGCCTGGCCACTGCTTCTGGCCTGGCTGCCCTATCCTGCTTTGCTTATTATAAATTTACGTGCTTCTTTTGTCAATTACACGAATCCCGTAATTCCGGTTCTTTAGATTTTTTTAAGAAACCTTACTCAGAAAGCGGACGCAGCTTTGGGATACAGATCTGATCACCGATCTGAAGATTGTACACATCCACATACGGATTCGCGAAGATCAGTGCAGAAACACGTACATTGTATTTTTTCCCAAGCAGATAAAGTGTATCCCCTTTTTCGATGGTATGAGTAAAACCGATGCATTTGCAAAAGTATGGCATAAGATCACTCCTGTTTTCATTCTATCCTATATATATATCGTATGCATTTGGAGGAAAATTGCTTGCATCAATGTATCATGCTGTAATATACTGAGATGCGGAATGTTGAGAAGGCGGACGCCACCGGATGTGCGGCACAAAAACGGGGTTCCGACGCAAACAAGTCACCCCTTATTTTGTGCCGCACATCCGGTGGCTGGCTGCAATTAAAGTGTACATTGCACATCTCGGGAATTGACTGATTTCAAAGTACAGAATATAAAAATATATAGAAGTGTGAGGGAAAAGTATGGCTGGTTCAATATTGGGAACGATTTTTAAGATAAGTACCTGGGGGGAATCGCATGGAAAGGGGATTGGGGTCGTGATTGACGGGTGCCCGGCGGGGCTTGCACTGGATGAGGCGGATATTCAGATGTATCTGGACCGGAGACGGCCGGGACAGAATAAATATACGACGGCACGTGCGGAGTCTGACAGCGTGGAAATTCTGTCCGGAGTTTTTGAAGGAAAAACAACGGGTACGCCGATTTCTCTTCTGGTCAGGAATCAGGATCAGCGTTCCCGTGACTACGGTTCTATTTCAGAGCTGTACCGGCCGGGACACGCAGATTATACGTTTGATCAGAAGTATGGGTTTCGGGACTATCGCGGAGGGGGGCGTTCTTCCGGACGGGAAACGATTGGACGCGTGGCTGCAGGGGCTGTCGCTGCGAAGCTTCTTGCTGAGCTTGGTATTACAGTCACTGCATATGTCAGCGCAATCGGCCCTGTTACGATTGACCGCTCACATATTGATCTCTCCTACATTGAGAAAAGTAAGGTACGCATGCCGGATTTGGACGCAACGGAAAAGGCGCTTGCCTATCTTGATGCCTGCATCCAGGCCCAGGATTCCAGCGGAGGAACCATCGAATGCATTGCGCAGAATGTCCCTGCCGGGCTCGGTACCCCGGTGTTTGAGAAACTCGATGCAGTTCTCGCTCAGGCTCTCATGTCCATCGGTGCGGTCAAAGCCGTGGAAATCGGTGACGGAACCACTGTCTCCACTCTGCGTGGCTCTGAAAACAACGACGCTTATACCTTTGATGAACAGAACCGCCCTGTAAAAGCCTCCAATCACAGCGGCGGAATCCTCGGTGGAATCAGCGACGGCTCTCCTATATTGCTGCGCGCTTCTTTTAAGCCAACGCCTTCCATCGCACAGCAACA
>CAOJHI010000281.1 GCA_948436005.1 uncultured Lachnospiraceae bacterium | reverse complement strand
CGCTGAGCTGCTGCGCAATGGCCTGGTGCGCCATATCATTTTTGCAGACAATCAGAGAACCCGTCGTATTCTGATCAATCCGGTGAACAATTCCAGGCCGCATGACGCCATTGATGCCGGACAGGCTGTCCTGACAGTGGTACATCAGTGCATTCACCAGCGTTTTGCTATAATGGCCTGCCGCAGGATGGACCACCATTCCTTTGGGCTTATTTACAATAATCAGGTCCGAATCCTCATATAAAATATCCAGAGGAATATCCTCTGGTACAATCTGTAATTCCTCTGCTTCTGGAAAAAAGATAGAAATCTGGTCTCCGGCTGATGGTTTTGCACTGGCCTTTATCGTCATTTCGTTGATCTTTACACAGTTTTCACGGATGAGCTTTTGCAGATAAGAACGTGTAACGTCCGGAAATTGCCCTGCCAGAATACGATCAATTCTCTGACCGGCCATCTGTTCTGAAACCTCAAAAATACTGCTTTCGCCATCTGTCTGAGCCCACTTATTTCTTTCATTCATTTTGTCCGCGGTTTCCTTATCATTTCTGTATTTCATTTCTTTCTAAACTTCTTTCCGATTTTTAATCCTGTTTTCAATCTGAGCTTCTGTTCTGTTTAAATGGATTCAGAAATGTAAAATCATCCTCTTTATATAAGGTAAAGATTGCCAGAACACCAAGCACGGCTCCAATACAGACATAGCAGTCTGCAACATTAAATACCGGAAAATCAATCAATGAAACGTACAAAAAATCAATTACATATCCGTGTATAATGCGGTCCAGCATGTTTCCCAAGGCGCCTGCAGCAATCAAAACACAGACAAAACGCAGCAAATCATAATGCTTCTCCTGCGGCAGTCTCAGATATACGTACACAGCAGCTGCCGTCATCACTACAGCAACCAGGATAAAAAAAGCCTGCCGGTTCGCAAACATCCCAAATGCTGCACCTCTGTTTTCCAGATAAAACAGCTCAAATATGCCCGGAAGAACAGAAACACTCTTTTTTCCTGCAAGAAAGCCCTGCGCGGAATATTTCGTGATCTGGTCAAGCAGCAAAAGCAACAGAACGGACACTGTGCCAAACATGCACAATATCCCTTTTTTTCTGCTGTTCTGATATTGATATCCCATCTTCCTGCCGCCTTTCTCTATCTTTTCTTTCATTCTGCGTCCGCATTCAGAAAATTAACAGCATCCAGCATCTCTTTATCCGTCACGGTCATATCGATAAACGCATACCCCAGCTTTTTCAGCAAAATGAACCGGATTCTTCCGGCATCCATCTTTTTATCTTTTTTGGTAGCTTCCACGATTGCCTGAGAATCCAGACCATCAAAAGAAATCGGCAGTCCGAATCCGACATTCATATCGCGAATTTCATAAAATTCATTCTCATCAATCAGACCTCTGCGCCAGGAAATGTAAGCAGCTGCAACACAGCCAAGTGCAACACATTCCCCGTGCAGCATCTCAAAATTTTTCAGCTTTTCGATTGCATGGCCAATCGTATGACCGAAATTGAGCAAAGCGCGGTCTCCTTTTTCCGTTGGATCTTTCTCAACCACGTACTGTTTGATCTGACAGGATTTTGCCACCATTGCATGCATTATTTCCGCATTGCGGTTTTCAATTTCATCCATATGCTCAATCGTCCACTCGTAAAAATCAGCGTCCAGAATGATCCCGTGCTTTAACAGCTCTGCCATTCCGTTTGCGAACTGCTTTTCCGGCAGGGCATTTAAAACACTGATATTGATGTATACAAGTGCCGGCTGATGGAACGCGCCTACCATATTTTTATACTGATCGAAATCTACGCCTGTCTTTCCGCCAATGCTGCTGTCAATCTGGGCCAGCAGCGTTGTCGGCACCTGGATAAATGGAATCCCACGCAGAAAAGTAGCGGCTGCATAGCCCGTCATATCCCCGGTTACACCACCGCCAAGCGCCAGCAGATAATCCTTTCGGTCAAAACCGGCACGAATCAGTTTTTCGTAAATAGACTGCACCGTTGCCAGCGTTTTGTTCTGCTCTCCTGCTTCAAAAACAAAACATTCCACCTCGCTGCAAATCTTCTCTGCCAGGCCTTTGACTTCTTCCAGGTACAGTGGCGCAACATTGGAATCTGTCACAATGCAGAGCCGGTGCCCACAGCATCCGACTGCCTCTAATGCGCCAGGAAGCGCTTCAAACGACTCTCTGAAAAGAATATCGTATGGTGCATTTCCGTCCGTCTTTACTGTAATATTTCCTATTGCTTCGTAATTTTTCATTTTTTCAAATCCTCCCGGCCACGGTCATGACAAATCAGTCAAATACCTGCTGAATCTTTTATTTCAAATTACGGAATACTTGCCTTTTTATTTATAAAAAGAATTCTTTATTTTCAGACATACTTCTCAATTCCAACCATACAACGCCCCTTTTTGGTTTGTCCCAGTACGCCGATATAGCGAAAACGCCCCAGCCCCCGGACTGAGACAAGATCCGTCTCCTTCAAGGTATACGCATTCGTCGTAATCAGCTTTCCATTTACAAAGACTTTTCCATCTGCGACCAGGGACAGAAGGCTGCTCCTTGAGGCCTGGAATGCCAGTGCCATCACTGCATCCAAACGCACTGAGGCTACGCTTCCCTTTATTGATTTCATCTCAGGCTGATAATCAAAATCCTCCTGACTGCAAATCTCACAGTTCACGGATGTATGACGAATCCTGGTAAGTTCCCGGCAGATCAGCTCTGCCATAGGAGTACAGCAGAACAGATAAAATTCTTCGCCGCACAGCGCGATATCGCCCATTTTGCTGCGCTCAATCCCAAGGTGCATCAGCGCTCCGAGAATATCTCTGTGTCCGAGGTCTTCCGCAAATTTGGCATGCAGCGGACGAATCCGAATACAGGAAATCGGATAGCCCCAGGTATTTTCCTGCCAGCTTGAAAAATCATCGGAATCCGAAAAAGCGTCAGGTAAAAATGCTGCAATCTGACGCTCTGCTCCCTTATAACCACCAAAAGTTTCCCCTTTCATCCAGGAAAACTTTTGCATCGTTTGGTGTAAAATATTCTGTTCATTCAAATTCAGAAAATCAGTAAAGGAAACAAGACCTTTTCGGTCTGCCATACCTGCCAATTCCTGAAAACGTTTTATCAGCAGTTCTTCCTCACTCATAGATTAAAATTCCGTTCTTTCAGACTTTTAGAATCTTGTTCCAAATGAAGGAACATCAAAGGCACCCGTCAAAATTTCCTGGAAATCTCCGGAAATGTCAACACTCTCCGGTGTGATAATAAAGATGTAATTACTGATCTTCTGCAGATTCCCATGAATAGCATAACAGGAACCGGAGGCAAAATCTATAATTCTCTGTGCAACATCAAGATCCAGGCCCTCCATGTTCAGGACAACCGTGCATTCCTCAAGCAGCGTTTCCGTAATCTCGCGTGCATCCTCCATACTCTTTGGTTTGATAACACAAAC
>CAOJHI010000280.1 GCA_948436005.1 uncultured Lachnospiraceae bacterium | reverse complement strand
CAATATGAAAAAGCCCGGATTGTATTCTTACAGGCGAAAATTTGTTATAAAAAAACAACCAAAAGTGGTAGATTTCAGCCTCAACATTTACTATTATATAGTAAAGATTTATCTTCGACTGACAGACAGGAGGCTTACCCAAATGGATTTTACAGCTCACACAGATCATACCGGCTTTGAAAAAAAACTGCAGGAGGACGTGGACTACGATTCCACCGGAGTCCCGCTGTATATCCGCACCAAGGATCTGAGGGAGTGCCCAAAGAGACGTGTGCCCTGCCACTGGCACGACGATCTGGAATTGATCTACATCTGGGAGGGGAGGATGCGTTACTGCATCAACGACAGCCACATTGTCCTGCGGGAAAATGATACGCTCCTGGTAAATGCGCGTCAACTGCATTACGGCTATCCCTATGCCGAAAAGGAATGCCGGTTTTCCTGTGTCCGCTTCCACCCGTCCCTGTTTGTGGAAAATAAGCTCCTGCGTGAAAAATACATTACCCCCATTCTGGAAAAAGGGGAACCTCAATACGTCCATTTTCATTCCAGCCAGACTTTGGGCCGGGAGATCTCAGAGCTGATGCGGCAGATCGTGGGCTGCAAGGATTCCGCCGAAACCGCCTATGAAATGGAGGCTGTTGCCATCATGCATACCCTGTGGTGCAGGTTTCTTCGGTATCAGGAGCTGTTTGCGGACGAGCCTGACAGAGAACCAGGGGAAGCGCGGAATGACAACGACGATCTGGAGATCCAGAAGCAGATGATCACATTTATCCACAGGCATTACGCGGAAAATCTCTCCATTGAGGATATCGCCGTATCCGCCCGCGTCAGCCAGGTCAGATGCCGCCGGATTTTCAAGCAGTATCTGCGGCAGACGCCCCTTCAGTTTTTAAACGCGTACCGGCTGGAGGTCAGCGGAAACCTCCTGCGGGATACGGACCAGACTGTCATGGAGATCGGGGAACGCTGCGGTTATCGCCACAAAAGCCACTTTGCGAAGGCATTTTCAAAATGCTACGGATGCACACCCAGGGAGTATCGGAAGAAATATCAGCATTAAGCTATTAACAAAAAAGCAATAGTAATCGAAGCCCAACTGTGGTACACTGATATTATATTTAACAGGGAGGGCTTCATTGTGACCCGGATAGGTAAAGAAAATAAATACGATATTGTACCAGATCATTTTAAAGCGAACATTTATGATCAGGTAGAACTGCTTGTTGACTTTCATGGCATTACTAAAAAGGACATTGAGTCTGCCCAGGAAAAAATAAAAAAGATTTTAAACCCGAAAGAGTATAGTATGTCGGAAGAGCCTTTTTCATTGGATGAACTCCAGTATTATGCAGAGCGCCATAATATCAGTATATTTGCACAGAAAAGGATGAAAGACGCGGAGCACGTAATTCGATTTTATTCCAAGGACAGTACGGAATGTATTACAATAAGCCGTCTCTATATTGGGATTACACTTTCATATGAAGCAACGCATAATTTAAAAAGCAATATTATGCTTCTGGCAGAGCTGGTCCGTCTTTTTGCGGAGCAGGAATATTTTGAAGTGGAAAATGTTTATCTTATCAAAAAGGACAGTATTTATTGCAGCTCGTTATACCGTGTATACCAATGCTTTGATAAACAGGCTTTCGGAGATATTGGTTATACGTTAAAGCGAAGACTCCCGGAAGAAATCAGGCCCCTTACTTCAGAGATTTATAATGTATTTGAGTACAATGGGGCAGAAGTGAAATTATATAAGTCTGTAATCCCGGGAACGATTGCCAGGTCGGATGAGGAAATCTACGAAGCAACATTGCTGACAATTGTTGTATTTGATACGACAAATGCAGATGAAGAAATTGATATCGTAAACACACTGGAAAAGCTGAATCAAATTTCTTTTAAAGTGTTCATTCATCATATAACGGAATCATTTGCGGAGGATTTGGTAAAAGGGTTTTCTGATAAAGTGAAGGCTGGGGTGAATAAAAATGAGTAAGTTAAAATCTGCTGTAAAAATCACAAAAAACCAAAGTGCAGTAAAAGCAAGAGGAAGAAAAACAATGACTATGCCGAAGCAAAAGGTGGAATTTCACGCATCTGCCGCGCGCATTTCTACATTTTCACATTTTGAGGAAAGATCTGAAGCGAAAGAGCTGATCCGATTTCACAGGGCGGATTAATATGCTAAAGAGACTGGTAATCAACAAACAGGAAAAGATGAAAATAGCAGTTTATCATATTGGGTATTCCAGCGAAGGGGAGAGCAGCATTTTTATCTTGTATGGAGAAGATAAAGACATATATTACTCGATGGCCATAGACTGCTATGAAGAATCCCAGTGCAATATAACAGATAGTATATTGGAGGAATGGGGAATTGCTGAGAAGAAATTAGATATGCTTATCTGGACACATCCTCACGATGACCATTCGGCTGGCCTTGTTCAGCTTGTTAAAAAATACTGCAGCGCTGAGAAAACTAAGATATGTACTGCTAACATATTTGGCGAGGCAGAAAGAGTTTCAGATGTCTGCAGGGAAAATATCTTCTTTTTGGGTTCTCTGCTTCAGCGTAAAAAAGCAATGAATAGAATAAACCTGCATCCCATGCATTGCTATCCAGATATTATGGATGAGATTGCGTTTTTAGGATATGGAAAATTTGACAGAATGGTGCTCAAATGTATTGCACCAATGCCTAACATAGGCGGGATTCAAGGTATCAATAAAACTTTTGACGGTAATAAAATATGCCTGGGGTGTGTTGTGAAGCTGGAAGGCATTGCCGGTGAGATCAATCTGATGTTTGCCGGTGATGTTGACAATATGACGTTTGAAGAACTGGCCTATGATTCTGATTCCGAGATATCCGCGGCTTATAACTACATAAAAATACCGCATCATGGAAGTGAGAAGGGAAGAAAACTGATGGAACTTCTGCAGAAAAGCGGTGATACAAGCGAGTATGCTTCAACATCGGTGAATCTGAGAAATCATTTACCAAACAGGAAAGTGATGTCAGAATATGGCAAGGTTGTGGAAACTTTGATCTGTACGTCAGATATCGTTGATCACCATTATGGTAAGGGAGTTGTATATCTGGATTTTGATTTGGAGAAAAAAACAATAAAAACACAGCTTTATGGAACTGCAGCAATAATAAATAAAGACAAGCTAAAAAATGACGCTGCCTGACAATCAGTAAAGAAATAAAAAGTTATAAAAAAAATCTGAAAAAAGTCGAAAAATCTGTTATAATAGACAACAGCATTGTTATACTTAAGCGTCAGACAAACCTGTCGCTTAGTATAACAGGATGTACACAGCCGTATCAGGATATATGCCGCTTTGCGGCTGCGGCCAGTATTCAGAGCAGCAGGGTGGCCTGTCTGCTGACCAGGGGAGAGAAGATCATGCTGTTGCTGTTTTTTTGTGTATGGATCATATTCAACGGGACAATTACTGCGGAGATTGCCGTGATCGGCGCAGTGATTGTCCTTTTCATGTTTGCGTTTATCTGCAGGTTTATGGATTACAGC
>CAOJHI010000279.1 GCA_948436005.1 uncultured Lachnospiraceae bacterium | reverse complement strand
AATATAATAAAACGCGCGCCCCACGCTCGAACTTTTCCTTTTTTTACTGAGGGCAAGCGCTACAATAAGCGAAAGCACATTCACAATCACAACAAAAAATACTGAAAACTTCAGTGTAAATTTTACGCCCTGCCAGAAAAGCTTATCATTTGTAAAAATCTTTATAAAATTGTCAAATCCAACAAACGTCTTCTTGCTTCCGACTCCATTCCAGTCAAACAAAGAGTAATAACCGTTCATCACAAATGGAATATCAGTTGCAAACAGGACAAACACAAGCGCCGGCGTTACAAAAAGGAAAAATATCAATAAATCTCTTATCGTTTTTCTTTTTTTGGCATTCAAGTCAACCCCTCCTGAATTATAAAATGAGGGTACACGAAACATCCTTGTCCATGCACCCTCGCTTTGATTATACAAAGACTACTGCTCTATCTCAGTGATATAGAATCTTTCCTGTGTCTTTTGGATTTTAAACAAATTATGCATTATCCCACACTGCCTGGATTTCTGCAATTACTTCTTCCTTTGTCATCGTTCCAAGCATATATGCCTGAACAGCGCCGCCTACCATACTGGAATAATCAGCAGGAGCATCATTGTGCAGCCAGCTTCTTGTCACACCTGCTTCGATATACTGTCTGCAGTCGTTTGCCAGCATAGAGGTTACTTCGTTTTCTGTCTTTGCAGCCGGAACAAGCCCCTGCAGCTGTGCAAGCCATTTAGTTCCTTCGTCGGAAGTAAGAATGTATTTCACATATTCTTTTGCTGCTTCCAGATTCTCAGAATCCTTATTTACGACATACATCCAGTTACACTGGGACAAGACCGTGCAGTCTTCTGCTGTTTCGCCAACCGGCATCGGCATGTAGCCAACGTTTGCGTCCGGATTGTAGGAGTCGATCATATTCTGGCACCAGTCGCCCATCTCGATCATGGCCGCTTCTCCTGTAGCAAGCAGCGCCTCGGATTTTTCCCAGTCAAACTCAAGCTGTTTTGCATCCCCGTATTTCATGATCAAATCCAGCATTTTGAACAGATTGTCAATATTCGGGAGTTCTGCTACTGTCACGTCGCCGTTTAACAGAGCCTGGTTCGTCTCAATACCGCCGCCAAGTGATTTGTCGATGAGAAAATGTGATACCATCTGGCTTATCACCCATGTATGGCTTCCTGCAAGCGCAAACGGGGTAATGCCGGCAGCCTCGAGCTTCTCGCAGGCTGCTTCCAGTTCTTCCATATTTACAGGAAGCTTTTCAATGCCCGCCTTTTCAAAGCAGTCTTTGTTGTAAAGAAGCCCCATATCCTCAAATGCCCATGGAAGCCCGTAAATTCTGCCCTCTTCATCTTTACAGCGGTCAAGCGTTCCCGGCTGGAACAATTCAAGAACCTCAGTATCCTCTGACCAGTCGTACGCATATTCAGAATACATCGCTGACTGTGTTCCACTCTCCACATTAAATGCATCCGGCAGGTTCCCGGAATTCAGTCTTGACTGTAAAAGTGCAACATTGTCATTTGCCGCATGCTGAATTTCCACTTCAATGCCAGTCTGCTCGGTAAAACCTGCCACCATTGCATCATACTCTTCCAGAGCCATGCCATGTGCGTCAAAAGAACTGATCATAACATCTTCTGCATTTGCCGGAACCACCATCATAGAAGCTGCCATCACTGCTGATAAAACGAGTGCCATTCTTTTCTTTGCCATAATCTTTTCCTCCCATTGTTTTATTCACTGTTAACAATATCCAAACTATGCGGCCTGAATTACTGGTTTTCTTCAATATAAACTTTCGCTGCTTCCCATTCCCGCAATGCCAGCTTCACGGATTCCACACCTTCCTTTAACGGTGCAATTCCTACTTCCTGTCCGTTTCGCAGACATTCCAAAAAGTACTGGTTCTCCAGATAATACGTTCCAAGTGAAGAAATCTTAATGCCGGCTTTTTCCTCTCCGGTCTCAGCGATAGCTGCCAGATCCGGTATTTCCACTGTACCGTCTGCTTTGTATACAGCCAGCTTTGGGTCGCTTTTTCCTTTGAAAATCACAGTTCCCTTTTCAAAATGTGCGCGGAAACTTGCCTCAAACTTGAGGGCCGGTGATACATCCCATACGCCCTCTGCGGTAACAAAGACCTTTCCGAACCGATACGTGGTAATGATCTGATTTACCATTTTTGATGCAAAGGACGTTGCCTGTACCTCAAAGGAATCCGGCTCTCCGAGTAAATACCGAAGAAAATCCACATCATGAATATGAAGATCAAGCACAACTGAGCCGCTGAGCTTTTCATTGTGGAACCAGTCTTTATAGCCCCACTGAACATCTCCGCTCACGCGCTGCATCACAATACTTTTCAGCGCTCCAAGCTCTCCGCTGTCATATACCTTCTTCAGATACTGATATTCTTCCATAAAGCGGACCACCTGTCCCACCATCACCTTGCTTCCCGTGCGTTTCTGGACTTCGAGAAGCTGATCTGCCTCCTCAACACTCAGACAAACCGGTTTTTCCACAAACACATGGCAGCCTTTTTCCATTGCTGCC
The DNA here is from genome assembly GCA_948436005.1 of uncultured Lachnospiraceae bacterium. Lineage (GTDB taxonomy): Bacteria > Bacillota > Clostridia > Lachnospirales > Lachnospiraceae > Choladousia. The sequence goes on along the minus strand of CAOJHI010000279.1, from coordinate 1,049 downwards.
ACTGCATGGCTCGTATGAAGATGACTTGGCAAACAGATGTATACTACATCTAAATGTTCATGTTCGATTAACTCCATTCCATTTTGATATCTTTTTGCATTTGGAAACAATTCGGATGCCTGGTCAAGTGATTCCTCCCTGCTGTCGGCAAGTGCAGTCACTTCCAGATCTGTCCCTTCTGATAATACTTTCAGAGACTGATAATGGGTAATACCCATTCCTCCGCATCCTATAAATCCAACTTTCACTGTAACACCTCCATTTCAGACAATTTTCCTGTAGCGTTCAGTCATTTCTCCGGAAAAATGCTGATCTGTTACAGTCTGTTCCGTCTATTAATTTATTCGACGACCTTACTAATTAATGAAAAAAAATAATTATCACAACCGATCTTCTGTTTTTCTTCCATCAATTGTGATAATTATACAATGCGGTTTTTCCTTTGTCAATTACTTTTCTGTCTAAATTAGTTTTTTCTGAATATTTGTACAACTCTGTCAATTACCCGACAAAAAATGCTCCTTCTGCATTCTGTGTAAAGTCGTAGTACGTATCAAAGTACAGCTTCATGCCTCCTGCAAAATATGCCGTCATATCCAGGAAACTGTACCGCAGTTTCAGGGAATCCAGCATGTAGCGAAAACCCGTTGTTTTCATATTCTGCTTTACTTCTTCCAGAAACAGAGGACCAAGCTCCTTCCCTCTTCCGCCGATTACAATCAGCTTTGGACGGACAATACAGGTCAGATTGCAGAGTGCCCTGGAAAAATCAAGTGCCATATCCCTGATTACGTTTTGCGCTCCCAGATCACCGTGCAGCGCTGCATACGACAGTTCGCCGTATGTAATACTCTCTTTTTCGGACAAAGCAGAGTATTCCTGTCCCCCGGTCAGCCTCTGCTTCAGGGATTCCTCGCTGATCACAAGCTCCAGGCATCCTCTGTTTCCACAGAAACACTGCACGCCTTCCGGATCAACCGAATAATGGCCGAACTGGGTGTAAGAGGCTGTTGCATTACCAATCAAATGATTGTTGATAAACAATGCAG
>CAOJHI010000278.1 GCA_948436005.1 uncultured Lachnospiraceae bacterium | reverse complement strand
CTCATACGTTATTCTAAAGGAGGTCTTTATGCAGCAAAACCTGTCCCTGTATCATGTATTCTCAACAGTTGCACGCACCGGAAATATCTCACTGGCAGCAAAAGAGCTTTTTATCAGTCAGCCCGCAATCAGCAAATCGATTCAAAAGCTGGAAGAAAATCTCGATACAACATTATTTAAACGCAGTTCCCGCGGCGTTGTTCTGACACCGGACGGAGAACTCCTCTACACGAAAACAAGAGAAGCCTTTTCACTGCTTCAGGAAGGTGAAGCCGCCATACTCCACAATCGTTCCCGTGATATTCCGCGCCTTCGTCTCGGAGCCAGCTCAACACTCAGTAAATACGTACTGCTCCCCCGCCTCAAATCCTATATTACCCAATTTCCGCAGACGAGGATCGCGATCTCCTGCCAGTCTACCTATCAGACCCTGCGTCTTCTGGATGAAGAAAAAATCGATCTGGGACTCATCGGACGCCCTAAAAAACTGCAAAGTTATTCCTTCCGTCCGCTTTTATCCATCCAGGACACCTTTGTCTCCACAGAACAATATCTAAACAATCAACAAAAACTGTATCCGGAAGAACCGCTGTTTCACACAGCCACTTTTATGATGCTCGATGAAGAAAATATCACACGTCAGATTGTTGGCACTACTTTGAAAGAACACCAAATAGAACCCAGCCATATCCTGGAAGTAACCTCTATGGATTTACTGATTCAGTTTGCCAAAATCAGTCTCGGCATCGCCTGCGTCATCCGTGAATTTGTTCAGCAGGAATTATCTGAAAAAATACTCACAGAAGTGCCCATAGGATTCGTTTTTCCCAAACGGGAAGTGGGATTTGTCTGCCGAAAAGGCGAAGAAAACCAGCCGCTGCTGAAATACTTTTTTTCCGAAAACTGAACCAGGGCTGCAGCACAGCTTTTCATACGATTAAAAATCACTCTGGAATTCACCCGTATACAAAAGCTTCTGTGCCGCAGCCCATCATCTTCTTTAGAATTATTTCAAGTTTAGTTATTAATCAGCTTATCCTCGCCATTCCAGCTGTAAAGCTTCCTGATCTCCTCACCTACAATCTCTGCCGGATGCTCAGCTGCCAGTTTACGCATTGCTTTGAAATGTACCTGGCTTCCTGCGGAAGACATGTCCAGAAGGAAATCTTTTGCAAATGTACCATCCTGAATATCGGACAGAATCTTCTTCATTGCCTTCTTTGTATCCTCTGTAATAATCTTCGGTCCGGTCACATAATCGCCGTACTCTGCTGTATTGGAAATAGAATATCTCATTCCTGCAAAACCAGACTGATAGATCAGATCCACAATCAGTTTCATCTCATGGATACACTCAAAATATGCATTTCTCGGATCATAGCCAGCCTCTACCAGTGTCTCAAAACCTGCCTGCATCAATGCGCAGACACCACCGCAAAGAACAGCCTGCTCACCAAAAAGGTCTGTCTCTGTCTCTGTCCGGAATGTTGTCTCCAGAACTCCTGCTCTTGCACCACCGATCGCAAGTGCATAAGCCAGAGCAAGATCAAGGGCCTTTCCTGTTGCATCCTGATGAACTGCAACAAGGCACGGCACACCTTTTCCAGCCTGATACTCGCTGCGAACCGTATGGCCCGGTCCCTTCGGTGCAATCATTGTAACGTCAACGTTCTTCGGCGGTACAATACAGCCAAAATGAATGTTGAAACCGTGTGCAAACATAAGCATATTGCCTTCTTCAAGATTCGGCTCAATATCTTTCTTGTAAAGAGCAGCCTGCTTCTCATCATTGATCAGAATCATAATAATATCAGCCTTTTTCGCTGCCTCAGCTGCCGTATATACCTCGAAGCCCTGTTCCTCGGCCTTTTTCCAGGATCTGCTTCCCTCATACAGACCAATGATCACATGGCACCCGGATTCCTTTGCATTCAGCGCATGTGCATGTCCCTGGCTGCCATAGCCAATCACTGCGATTGTTTTCCCTTCCAGAAGAGAAAGGTTACAGTCTTTCTGATAGTAAATCTTTGCATCCATTTTTTTATCCTCACCTTCATGTTGATATATTAGGTATTTGCGAAACCACTCCGCAATTATCTATCAAAGAAAATCCTGCTGTTTATTATAAATAGCGCACATCATCAGAGCCTCTTGAAAGCCCTGTAATGCCTGTCCGTGCCAGTTCCAGAATCTCATGTCCAGCCAGAAGCTGCAAAAATGCATCCAGCTTCGACTGCTGCCCTGTAAGCTCCACAATCAGAGAATCTGTACCGACATCAATGATATTGCCCCTGAATACATTTGCAATCGCAATTACATCCTGGCGCTCCTTTGCTTCTACACGTACCTTTACAAGTACAAGCTCTCTGCTGACGCTGGTATCAGCCTCAAGAATCTTGATATCCACAACATCAATCAGCTTTGCAAGCTGCTTTGTAATCTGATCCAGTATCTGCTCATCTCCGGACACAACAACGGTCATACGCGAATAGCGCGGATCTGCAGTCTCACCAACCGTAAGGCTGTCGATGTTGTAACCACGTCGGCTGAAAAGCCCTGCCACACGGCTCAGTACACCGGAGGTATTATCCACTAACAATGATAAAACTCTCTTTTTCATACGCATCTGCTCCTGCCTAAAAACTTTCTAATCATTCTACCAACTATTCTTTTCTTTGTCAATGCGCAAAATCACAGCGCCATATACCACTATTATGCCAGATTTTAGAGATGCCAGGAAGTTGACCGTTTATCCACCATTCACTACCAGACGGTTTCCTGCCGGCAGCCCTCATTCAGAAATCCTTGCAGCCCTCTGTCAAAAAAAGAGGAACACAGATCATGTCAAATGCCTGTGTTCCTCTTTTCTAAGCTTTTCATCTGATATCGGAAATACCTTTTCCTCTGTAAATCCGAAAACTAATACATGCAGATACTTATGAAGTAAAATAATTTCGGATCGCCCCCGCTACAGCCTGCGCCATAGCATTTTTATGGCTGGTATAAAACTCCATATCATCTTTGTCATCAATAAATGCAGTCTCGAGAAGTCCGTACGATACACCTTTTTGCTGGCAGGTCTTTGCATTGAAAAGCCCTGAAGCTTTATCTATACCATTGCCAAAAATTTTGAAACCTGTTTGATTGACAACAGCCGCTAGAATATTCTGATCGATAGTGTAGTCTTTCTTCTCGGAATTTATATACATACTGATACCTTTCGGTTTACCATCACCTTTCGGATCCTTGCTTGCTTCCAGTGTCGCATTAAAATGTATCTCCAGAACATAATCGTAATCCGTAAGGACTGGCACCGGACCAACCTTTTTACCTGAGAGCACCTGATAGCAGTCATAATTCTGATCGTACATTGTAGCCTTTAAGTTTCCGCCACCCGCATTTAATGCATTATAAATCAGCGTCGCAAACTCCCGCGTATATAGATATTCATAAAGGGTAGTTTTCCCATAAACACCAATAGCACCAACATCCCCCTGACCATGTCCGGCAATAATTAATACAGAAGTTCCTTCTCTGGGTGTTTTGACTGCAACGCCATCCGGTCCGATTGTATACCCCTCCAGCACGGTATTCACTGCCATCTTACCATCACTGTCAAAGAGATAAGTCTTATTCTTGATAACTTTCGTTCT
>CAOJHI010000277.1 GCA_948436005.1 uncultured Lachnospiraceae bacterium | reverse complement strand
TGGCAGAACTGAAACCTCTTGCAGATGCAGAAATAGCAGAATCCTAAAAAATCTGCAGGTACCCGGGCTGTCTTCAAAGCAGCCCGGAGGTGAAATGGAGATCTTTATTCATGAAGAAACGATTTGAAAACGGTTTAAAGGTGGAAAGCAGAATAGAGAAAAAGTGTTCGGTTATGGCAAAAAGGGAAAACCTTACAGCCTATTCTTTTTTGATGCCGTCCCTGATTGTCTTTGTGGCTCTCGTTTTGTTTCCGATTGTTTTTTCCTTTTTTCTTTCTTTTACAGAGTGGAACTTTCTGTCAGGACTGAAAGGAATAAAAATAGTAGGGCTTAATAACTTCAAAACACTGTTTTCTGATGCAAAGTTCATGCAGGCAGTAAAAAATACATTTATCTATACCATTACAACCGTACCTACGTCAATTTTGCTTGCGCTTGCCCTGGCTTATGTGGTGAACGAAAAAGCATATGGAAAAAAACTGCTGCGCAGTTGTTTCTTTATTCCGTATATCTCAAGTGCAGTAGCGCTGGCGACCGTATTTAAAATTCTGTTTCGCGAGGACGGACCTGTTAATATGTTTGCCCAGATGGCGCTGCATACGGACGGGCCGATCAAATGGTTTGTAAGCCCTGCGCTGAACAAAATTCCGATCATTATTTTTATGATCTGGACAGCAATCGGATATGAACTTGTCGTCTACATGGCCGCATTGCAGGGAATTTCCCCGTCATTGTATGAATCGGCGAAAATAGACGGAGCCGGCAGTCTGAAATGCTTTCTGAAAATCACGTTTCCGTTAATTTCGCCTACGACCTTTTATCTGGTCATTGTGCGGATGATTGCGGCGTTTAAGGTATTTTCGGCGATTGATATCATGACGCTCGGGCTTCCGGCAAGAGAAAATACGTCCATTGTTGTGAAGGTATATGAGGAGGCGTTCCGCAATTACAGGTTCGGTCTGGCGAGCGCGCAGGCATGGGTGCTGGTGGCAATTATCCTTGTTGTTACACTCATTAATTTCCGGGTGCAGAAAAAATGGGTACATTATTAGAGGAGGGCATATGGACAATTATAAATTAAAGGTAAAAGGCAGCAGATGCATCTGGACCTTATTACTGGCTCTGTTTGCCTTTCTGTTTCTGCTGCCGCTTCTGTGGATGCTTTCAGCTTCTGTAAAACAGCCGCTGGAGGTACTGAGCTACCCGATCAAATGGATTCCGGAAACACTGCGCTGGGAAAATTACAGAAAGGTGTGGACGAATGCGCAGATGCCGTTTGGGCGCTGCTATTTTAATTCAACGTTTATTGCAGTGCTTACGCTGGTCGGACAGCTGATTTTCAGTTCCCTTGCAGCATATGCGTTTGCAAAGATGAAATTCCGTGGGAAACAGTTTACATTTCTGTTTTTCCTGATGGCCATGATGATTCCGGGACAGGTGCTGCAGATTCCCCGTTTTATGATGTTTCACAAAATCGGATTGTATGACAACCTGTGGGCGATCATTCTGCCGGGATGGTTCAATGCATCTGCGATTTTTATGCTCCGGCAGTTTTATACCGGTCTTCCGCAGGAACTTTCGGATGCGGCGCGGATTGACGGAGCAGGACACCTGCGTATCTGGGGTCAGATTCTGATGCCGCTTACGAAGTCAGCAATGATTTCACTTGGCATTCTTGGCTTTACGACTGCGTGGAATGAGTATCTGTCCCCTCTGATTTTTCTGATTAACAAGCAAAATTATACGATCAGCCAGGGAATCCGGTTTTATCTGATGGACGAGGCCAGGGAATACAATCTGACAATGGCTGCGTCTGCGAGTTCGATTCTGCCGTTTTTGATTCTGTTTGTTTTCTGTCAGAAGTACTTCATAGAAGGGATTGCGACGTCCGGTATGAAGGAATAGATGATGCAGGAATAGATTAAAAAGAATAGATTTATGAAGGAATAGATTCGGATACGAGGAGGAGAGAGGCATGTTTCATTATCAATCCGATAACATAGTCATGAATTTTCTGAGCAAGGCGTTTGATCTCATGTTCCTTGGAATACTGTGGTTTGTGTGCTGCTTTCCCGTTGTGACAATCGGGGCATCTCTGTCCGCGCTGCACCGTGTTGCGGCAAAGATTCTGGACGACCATGGCAGTGGAATCTTCCGGGAGTTTATTTGTGCATTCAGAGAAAATTTCAGGACAGCAACCGTATCCTGGCTGCCGCTTCTTGTGTCGGCAGGACTGCTGGCCCTGAATTTTGAACTGTGCCTGCATATGGAAGAGGGATTGTTCCGCCAGCTTTGGCTTGGGCTTCTGATCTTCTGTGCAGTCATCTGGGCTGGAATCTTGAGTTGGATTTTTGCAGTGATTGCGAGATTTCGGGTGACAGTTCGGGAAGCTTTTACGGATGCGGTTCTGTTTACCGGAAAGTATCCTGCCATTACGGCAGGAGTGGCGTTATTCTGGCTTCTGGATGTGCTTTTGCTTTTGTATCTGTCCTGGTTTTCGTTTCCGTTTGTGGCGGCCGGGATGTATATCCAGAACCGCATGCTGGAGAAGACTTTTACAAAATACTGGGGAGAAGCTCAAAAAGGAGAGAGTGAAAAACAATGGAACAATGGTTAAGAGAGGCTGTATTTTATCAGATCTATCCACAGACATTTCAGGACAGCAATGCAGACGGAATCGGAGATTTGCCGGGAATCCTTACGCGGCTGGATTATATCGAAGCACTTGGCTGTAATGCCATCTGGCTGAATCCTGTTTTTCAGTCGCCTTTTATGGATGCGGGGTATGATATCTCAGATTATCTGCAGGTGGCGCCGCGGTACGGGACGAACAGTGATCTGAAAAAGCTGTTCGGAGAAGTACATAAACGCGGCATGCATATCATTCTGGATCTTGTCCCGGGACATACGTCCGTGGAACATCCGTGGTTCCGGGAATCACTCAAAGGAGCGCTGAACCGGTATACGAGACGCTACATCTGGACGGATGATATCAGCCAGAGTTTTTCCCTTCGTGCGCCGGACAGTGACGACGGAGAAAATATCCGTAGCTTTCTGATGGGAATCGGGGAACGCGACGGTCTGTGCGCGACGAATTATTATTCGTGTCAGCCGTGCCTGAATTATGGATTTGAGCAGATAACCGGAAGTTATCAGTCACGGACCGATTCTCCGGAAGCGCTCGATACGCTGGAAGAAATGATGCAGGTGATGCGTTTCTGGCTGCAGATGGGCTGCGATGGCTTCCGGGTTGATATGGCGGGCAGCCTTGTGAAAAGTGATCCGGAGGGGAAAGGAAATATCCGGCTCTGGCAGAAGGTACGGGCTTTTCTGGATCAGGAATATCCGGATGCGGTTCTGATTTCGGAATGGGGCAGGCCGGAGTATTCGCTTGCCGCCGGTTTCCATATGGATTTTCTGCTGCACTGTGGGAAAAGCCACTACATGGACCTGTTCCGCACGGAGACACCGTATTTTTGCAGGGACGGCCGCGGCGATATTTCGCGGTTTCTGAAATTATATGAAAAGAATTATGAACTTACGGCCGGGAAAGGGCTGATCTGTATTCCGTCCGGCAACCATGATATTTCGAGGATGGCGGGGAAGCTGGATGAAGAAGAAAGGAAGATTGCATTTGCGTTTGTGATGGCAATGCCGGGCGTA
>CAOJHI010000276.1 GCA_948436005.1 uncultured Lachnospiraceae bacterium | reverse complement strand
TGAATGGAAGCCCGGACGCAGCCGTCCCTCCCAAATACGCATTTTTTTCGATCACAAGCACGGACGCCCCTTCCCTGGCGGCTCCAAGTGCGGCCGCAATCCCTGCCGTTCCGCCGCCTGCAACGATCACATCGTACTTTTTCAGATTCATGTTCCAACCCCTTTCCGTTTCATTTTCAGTTATCTTAATCCAGACGTCCATAGATTGAAATATGGTAAACTTTCTATTTTGTTTGATTTCTTTCGAGTTTTTCCAAACGCTTTCTTTTCTTTCCAAAAACAGGTATAATCCAGACAGAAACCCCGAATACTTGTTACAGTTCTCAATCCGCTGTATATACAGATTCCCGGACAGTACAAAGGAGGCAGCCATGACGAAACCAAAATCTTTTGAGAAAATACTTTTCCATAACTACATGTGCCTGATCGTTGCCGCTGCTTTGCTGATCAGTATTTTCAGCGCCGCCATTGACGCGGCCAATACGCTTTCCAATGAAAAACAGAATATGTACGAATCCTTGAAGCAGGCCCAGATCAATATCAACAATCATACACAGATGATTGATGATTATCTGACGCTTACCCATGCAGATTCCGAACTTCAGACCGCCCTTAAGCAACTGCTTTCCTCTCCCACCGCCTCGCTTCTGACCAAGGTCAATGAAATGCTGTTTTCCGTGGATCTGTTCAAAAAAAATCTGGATTCCGTCCAGATCTTTGCCTATGACAGCCACCGGTTTCTTCCCAGCTTTTCGGCATCCGGCCAATTCAGCAGCGCCTTGTTTTCCGCAGATGGCGTCTCCTCCCAGGAATGGTTTCAGAGCACCCTGGATGCAGGCGGACGAACCTACTGGTTTGTGGATACGGATACTTTTAAAAAGCCGACTTTGTGTGCCGCCCGTATTTTTTTCGATGTAAAAAATGTAACCCGAAGGCTGGGCGTCATCAAGGCTAACGTGTCTGTGGAAAGGCTGATCCGCCATCTCGGCTCCATTTCCTTTGGTGAAAAGGGGTATGTGCTCATGGAAGCTGACGGACAGCTCCTTTTCCCTTATACGGAAGTACCGGACTCCCTGCTCCAAAGCCTGCAGAAAGGCATGGATAAGCCCTCATACTCCCACCTGCACGTGGAATTTCCCATTGTCACCGCAGGCTGGAGGGTGATCGGCAGTATCAGCAGTTTGGAGCTCTATCGGAATACCCTGCAGAATCTTATTTTGATGGCGCTGATTTTTGCTTTTACCCTGCTTCTGGCCGCCCTGCTTTCTAAAATGAATAGCCGGAAAATCTCTCAGCCTGTCAACCGGCTCTGTATGCAGATCCAGAAAATGGAACAGGCCCCCGGCCAGGCACGGCAAAACTGCATTGAAATCAACCAGCTTTATGACGCTTACAATCATATGCTGGCCAGAAACGAAGAACTGATCAGATCCCGTGAGGAAACGCTTCTAAAATTTAAGCAGGCGGAAATGGCAGCGCTCCAGTCGCAGATGAATCCTCATTTTATCTATAATACCCTGGAATCCATCAGCGCCCTGATCGCCACACAGGACAGCCGGCACGCGGGTGAGATGGTCGCCGGGCTGGGCAATTTTCTGAGAAGCAGCCTGAATAACGGGAACAACTATATTTCACTGGAAAAAGAGATCGAGCAGGTATGCTCCTACATCCAGATCCAGAAGCTGCGCTACGCAAACCAGATTGAATTGAAGTTAAATCTCCCTGCTTCCATTCCGGATTACCGGATTATCAAGCTGATCCTGCAGCCCCTGGTAGAAAATTGTATCCTCCACGGTTTTAAAGAGATGGAAGAAACCGGATGGATCACTCTGTCCGTATGGGAAACGGAAGAAACACTGTTTTTGTCCGTGGCCGACAACGGGCTGGGAAGCGATATTGAAATGCTGAACTACCTGGTACGCCGCCGTACGCTCTATAAGGAAGACAACCTGAACTTTTACTGCATTCAGAACGTATACCAGCGGCTCTGCAACTGCTACGGAAATCAGGCGGATCTGGTCTATGAAGAAAATGCCGACGGCGGCGTCACTGCAATCATCCGGATTGCAAAAAGCGTTTTGTAAAGGAGAAGTATATGCTGTATATTGTATTGGTAGACGATGAACAACTGGTGATCCATCATCTGGTGAAGCTGATTTCTACTTTTGATATCCCCCACAAAATTGTGGGAACCGCAAATAATAACCAGCAGGCGCTGCGGATCATCCGGGAAACCCATCCGAATCTGATCATCACCGATATCCGTATGGGAGCCTCCAATGGGCTGGATCTGTGCGATACGCTCCGTGTAACGATGCCCCATGCCAAACTCATTATCTTATCCGGGTTTGATGATTTTGGCTATGCCCAGAAAGCCCTGCGGTACAATGTGTTTAACTATCTGCTGAAACCGGTGAATGAAAAAGAGCTTTATGAACAGCTCTCTCAGATCCACGGGATACTCCGTGAGGAGAAGGAAGCCGAAGCACAGGATTTTTTGCTGAAAAAGCAGCTACTGGAATGCCTGCCGCTGATGCAGGAATGGTTTTTTAAGATCATCCGGGAAAATCTGGAGGATCTGGAGATCATTGACTCTACCTTCCGCCTGTTTGGAATCGATATCCTGAACCGTTCCTATCAGGCCCTCTATATTGATTTTTCACAGGATAACGACGCTCAGGAAATTGAGAAGGATTTTATCAATGTGTCAAAGCTGGCGCAGACTTTGATGCTGTTTACGGTCGATTCCTTTAAGACGATCTATTTCTATGATACCGGCTCCATCACGATCCTGCTTTCTTCAGACCACAGTGATATTGAAACCGTACAGAAGGAGGTGTACCGCATCGCAGACCGAATCCGGCAATATCTGGACTTTAATTATGAGCAGCCGTTTTCCATCGGACTTTCCACGGCTGTGCAGGAGATCGCTTATCTGCGCCAGTCGGTGAAGGATGCCATATCTGCAAGCAAATATTCGTTTTATATTGGATTTAATGAGATCATCTGCATTACGGATGTGGAATTGAGGAGCACCGGTGAAAGCCTGCCGAATTTCAAGTATATCCAGGAGGATCTCCTGAAATATTTAAAGCTGTGCGACATTCCCCACACGGAACAATATCTGAATATTTTTTATTTGAATGTGCTTCAGCTTCACGGTGACCGTTCACTGGCGACCAATAAGTTTTTGGAATTGTACTATTACCTTTCCAATGCGCTGAACCAGGAGTTTACTCTTTCGGAAGCCGTACTCTCGGATGAAATCATCCGAAGGCTCACGGGCTGTACAAATCTGGAGGATATCAAAGGAATTTTTTCAGATTATTTAAGGGAAGTCATACAGGAAATCGGGCATCTGCGCACAAACAAAAGCCAGAAATTTATCGAGAAGGCAAAGGAGTATATCCGCCAGAATTATGCGCATGACATTTCCCTGGAATCCATTGCCGATGAGATCGGCCTGTCGGCCTGTTATCTGAGTACGCTGTACAAAAACATCGAAAAAACCTCGATCAAGGAATATCTCATTGATGTGCGTATTGACGCCTCCAAAAAGTATCTGCAGGACATCAATCTGAAGATCTATGAGGTCGCCGCCAACGTGGGATATACAGATTCCCGGTATTTCAGCCAACTGTTCCGTAAAAAAACCGGATACACGCCGGGCCAATACCGGGAATTTATACAG
>CAOJHI010000275.1 GCA_948436005.1 uncultured Lachnospiraceae bacterium | reverse complement strand
TCGGCTCGCCCCAGTAACGCTGACGGGAGAATACCCAGTCACGCAGCTTATAATTTACCGTCGCACGGCCAAGCCCGCGCTCCTCAATGATATGCGGTGCTTCCTTTTTGAGAACAGCGGATTCCATACCGTTCCACTCGCCGGAATTAATCATGGTTCCGACTGCATCGGTGTAGGCCTCCGTCATATTTTCAATCTCTTTTCCGTCCTTCGCAATAACCTGAATGATCGGAATATCAAACTTCTTCGCAAATTCAAAGTCACGGTCATCATGCGCAGGTACACACATGATTGCCCCGGTACCGTAATCAGCAAGTACATAGTCAGAAAGCCAGATCGGCACCTTTGCGCCGTTCAGCGGATTGACTGCATACGTTCCGGTGAATACGCCGGTCTTTTCTTTATCCTGCAAACGGTCTACATTGGACTTCATCGAAGCGTCATAGATATATTTCTCCACTGCCTCTTTCGTCTCTTCTGTAGCCAGGGATGCCGCCATGGCATGCTCCGGAGCCAGTACCATAAAGGTAGCGCCGTAAAGTGTATCCGGACGCGTTGTGTAGACAGTGATCTTCTCTTCTCTTCCCTCAACCGGGAACTCTACCTCCGCACCGTACGACTTGCCGATCCAGTCAGACTGCATCTTCTTTACCTTTTCCGGCCAGTCAAGCTTATCCAGGTCGTTCAGAAGGCGGTCTGCATACTTCGTGATGCGAAGCATCCACTGGCGCAGATTCTTCTTTGTCACAGATGCGCCGCAGCGCTCGCAGCAGCCGTTCACCACTTCCTCATTGGCAAGGCCTGTCTTACAGGACGGGCACCAGTTAATCGGGAACTCCTTCTCGTACGCAAGGCCCTCTTTAAACATCTTCACAAATATCCACTGTGTCCATTTATAGAAATCCGGGTCTGTCGTGTTGACTTCGCGGTCCCAGTCATAAATGGCAGCAATATCGTTAATCTGCTTTTTGATATTCGCTACGTTCTGTGCAGTGGAAATAGCCGGATGAATGCCCATCTTGATCGCATAGTTTTCAGCCGGAAGGCCAAATGCATCCCATCCCATCGGATGAATCAGGTAATAGCCCTGCATCATCTTGTAACGGCTCCACACATCGGAAATAACGTATCCTCTCCAGTGGCCTACGTGAAGGCCGCTGCCTGACGGATACGGAAACATGTCCAGACAATAGTATTTCGGCTTTTTGCCGTCATCTACATTCACCGGGTGCTCTTCCCAGTTTTTTCTCCATTTTAATTCAATGGCTCTGTGGTTATAAGATACTGCCATTTTTTCTCTCCTCCAGTTGTTTTACATGGTAAATATTTTATGCCTATGGGCTTTGCTTTGTCAAGTAGTTGCGCGGCTATAAATAATTTTTAATCACAATCTGTAAAGACTTCCTGCCCATATATTCATTGACAGACGGATAATACGTCAGGTCAAGCGCAAGCCCTTCCTGCCTTCCCCAGAAAAGCGCCTGCACCTGCGCTTCTCCGAACTTTGCAGCCAGATAACTGCGCATTTTTTCCGTATCACCAAAGTACAAAGCATCCATCGCTTTTCCGGAACGGTTCATTACCCGGAACTTCAGGACATTCTGGTTCTTTCCGAGCAGCCGTGCGCTCTGCAGACGGATATCGCGCTCCGCAAACAGCGGCTTTTCGTTCCCTTTTCCAAATGGCTCCAGAAGCTGCAGCTCACCAATCAGCCGTTCTGTGATATAATCCAGAGGCATCGGAACATCTATTGACACTTTTTCCAGCATATCCTCCGGTTTAAGAGAACAGTTCTCATTCAGCCTGCGCCGCATCTCGTCAATGCGGCCCCGTTCCAGAGAAAACCCGGCCGCCATCGGATGACCGCCATATTTCGTAAAGAGGTCTCCGCATTTTACCATCTCCTCAAACATGGAATATGCCTCAATTGAACGGCCGGACCCTTTGGCTCCCCCGGCCTCCTCACTGTCCGTAACAACGAAAACCGGCCTGTAATAGCGCTCCCGCAGCCTCCCGGCCACAATCCCGGCAATGCTCTCATGGCATCCGGGAAGATAAATCACAAGCACCTTATCATCCTGGTAAAGCCCGCCTTCAATCATAGCGCACGCTTCCTCCACCGCCTGCTGTGTCAGCGCCTTTCGTTCATCGTTCAGATCTTTTAAATCAGATGCCAGCTGCTTTGCCTCCTGCATATCTTCTGCCAGAAGAAGCTTCATCGACCTTCTCGCCGTATCGAGACGTCCACTTGCATTGATGCACGGCCCAAGCACAAACCCGATATGGTACGAAGAGATGTCCGAAAGCGCAAGGCCATTTGCCTCTGCGAGCGCCCTCAAGCCAAAATTCTGGGTAAACGCCATCCGTTTCAATCCCTCCTTTACCAGAATCCGGTTCTCACCGTCCAAATCCATGACATCCCCGATCGTTGCAAACGCTGTAAAAGGCAGCAGCTCTTCTGCCTCCTCAAAAGGAACTCCGGAACATGCATAGAAAAGGCAAACCACTTTCCATGCCACTGCTGCGCCGCATAGCTTCTTATACGGGTACGCACACTCCGGCTGCTTCGGATTTACCAGTACATCCGCGTCAGGCAAAAGATAAGTCCTCCCCTGCTCGCCATCCTCAAACCTGGGCTCATGGTGATCCGTCACAATCACGGTCAGCCCGGCATTCTTTGCAAACGCAATCTCGTCCATGGCCGAAATCCCATTGTCACACGTCAATATTGTATCAACACCTTCGGAAACTGCGAGTTCAATCAGATGAAGGTTCAAACCATAGCCGTCCTTCATCCGGTCCGGAATTTCATAATCCACATCAGCGCCGCACCGCACCAGAGCCCTGTATAAAATGTACGTTGCATTCACACCGTCAATGTCATAATCTCCGATAATCCGTATTTTTTTCCCTGCGTCTGTTTTCTGCTTTAAGAGCCGGGCCGCCTCCTGTGCCCCTTTTAATAGCTCCGGCGCATGAAGCTGTTCCATGGAGCCATGCAGATAGTGAAAAATCTCTTTTTCTCCCACAACGTCCCGGTTCCGGATAATCCGTGCCGTGACCGGGTCAATTCCAAACGTATCGGCAATTGCCCGGAAATCTGCCCGTTTTGCTGCCACAAACCATTTTTCCCGTCTTTCTGCACTGCATGCATCCTGATTTACTGCCATTCTAAAATCCCTTTCTCCGAAACAGCAAACAATTAGATTGCCATTTTACGTATTTTTTGGACCAACGATAACCGGATCGCGGAATACTCTGCCTGTCATAAACGATATGTTATCTGAGCAGCTTCTCCCTTTTTCTGCATCTGTGCAAAAAAATCAGGGGCTGCCTCAAATGCATCGGAAGCAATTCCGCAGCATTTCCCGGCAGCCCCATCCGGCTCAAATTCTTATCCTGTGTGAAACTTTCTTTTTAACCGAAACATCTCTGGCCTGTACCAGCTTATTTGGAAGCTGTAACCTTCTGGCCTTTTTTCATCACATACCACAAAGCGCCTGTCACACATACGGAGGAATATCCGCCTGCCACTACGCCGACAATCAGCGGCAGAGCAAATTCTTTGATTGTGGCAACGCCAAGTACGTACAGTACTGCGATCATGACAAATGTCGTGAAGGACGTATAAATACTTCTCGTCAATGTCTGTGTGATACTTGTATTCACAATCTCCGCCAGTGAGTTCTTCTTCATGATT
>CAOJHI010000274.1 GCA_948436005.1 uncultured Lachnospiraceae bacterium | reverse complement strand
CGTGGAAAAGCACTTTTGGCGGGGAGTAATCATAAGATAAAATAAAACCGCTTAGAGGTGCTTTTTTTGAAAACATTTAAGAAGCCGCTTTCTCCTGAAGAAGAGAAGTATTATCTGGAGAAATATAAAGAAGGGGATACGGCAGCCAGGAATCTGCTGATAGAGCACAATCTAAGGCTGGTAGCGCATATTGCAAAAAAATATCAGGCGCCGGAGCATGATACGGATGATTTGATCTCGATCGGGATTATCGGGCTTATTAAAGCAGTCATGACGTTTGACAGCGGGAAGAATAATAAGCTTGCCACTTATGCGGCGAGATGTATTGAAAATGAGCTGCTTATGATGCTGCGTTCACGGAAAAAGCTGACGCGGGAGGTGTCGATGTATGAAAAAATCGGCGTTGACCAGGAGGGCCGGGAACTGCGGCTGATGGATGTGCTTGAAAGCGAGCCGGTAGATATACTGGAAAATCTGGAAACACAGAGAAATATAAGCCAGTTAAGAAGTTGTATCTGCAAGGTGCTGAATGAGCGGGAGCTGCTTATCATCTGTGAGCGATATGGGTTGTGCGGTATGGAGGAAAAAACACAGCGGGAAATTGCAACCAGCCTTGGAATCAGCCGTTCTTACGTCTCGAGGCTGGAAAAACGTGCACTGGAAAAACTGAAGGATGCGTTTGAGGAGGACCTGACAGAAAGGCCAAAAGCGGTAGGTATCTGAAAACGTGCGGTTTTGCGGTACAGTTGACACTTCGGGGGAAGGTTTGCTATACTGTGAGGAAATCTGTAAGCAGAAATCGGAGAACCTTATGATTTATGTCTGTGAATATGACGGCCAGGCAGACGACCGGAGATTACAGGAGCGCGCAGAAGCGCTCCTGCTGCCGTTTCACGAGAAGTGCGGCAGCGAAAGGCAGTGTGCAAAACTGCGACAGAGAATTTTGGCCAGGATGCTGCTTGATTTTGCACTTCAAAAAGAATATGGGTGCTCCCTGACGGATCTTGGACTGAAGGCCGGGCCGGGTGGAAAACCGGAAAGCACGCTGCGGCCGGATATCCGTTTTAATATCAGTCATTGTGCTACAGCCTGTGCCTGCATGGTCGGAGCGTATGAGACAGGGCTTGATATTGAGCGGAAGTTTTTTTACCGGGAGAACCTGGCCCGGAGGATCTGTACCTCCGGGGAATGGGCGGTATTTGAAACACTGGAGCAGCAGGAACGTGCGGTACAGCTTCATTTTTTGTGGTCCCTGAAGGAAAGCTGCGTCAAATGGGACGGCAGAGGGCTGGCCTACGGGATGCAGTGGATTGATCTGAGGGGCAGTCTGCCGCTTGCATTACGGCCCGGCGAGAGCCGTATGGCAGGGGCGTGGGTACCGGATGAAGCAGAGCAGGCAGGTCGTGGCGGAGAAGAGAGAGTGAAAGCAAAGCAGTCCGGTTATGGCAGAGAACAGGGAGGCAAAGCAGGCCGGTCAGGGATTTGCGGAAGAACTGGTGCGAAAAACAGCAGTGTGCCGGGAAGCTGCAGACTTTGGCTGCAAAATAGGGAATTGTATACACTGGCTGTCTGCTGTGAGGAAATACCGGCAGACGGGCCTTATCATATAAAAGAGACGGAACTTTTGGGATGACAGAACAGAAAGGGAGACAAGTATGACAAAAAAGGAATTCAGAGAACTGACAGAGCAGGGGATTGTTTTGCTGGACGGAGCCACAGGCTCAAATTTTCGAAAGGCGGGGATGCCGGTGGGCGTCTGCGCAGAGCTTTGGGCACTGGAACATCCGGAAATTGTAAAGGAGCTGCAGCGGGCATATGTTGAGGCGGGAAGCCAGATTATTTATGCACCGACTTTTTCCGCGAACCGTATCAGCCTCTCCATGCATGGACTGCAGGATCGGATTGAAGAGCTGAACCGGGAACTTCTGGCACTGAGCCGGGAGGCAGCAGGCGGCCGGGCATACGTGGCGGGAGATATCACGACAACCGGAAAAATGCTGGAACCGCGCGGCGAGATCTCTTACCAGGATCTGTATCACGTGTATCAGGAGCAGATTCAGATTCTTGCCGCGAGCGGTGCAGATCTGCTGGTGGCAGAAACGATGCTGGATGTGGAGGAAACGCTGGTTGTACTGGATGCAGCGCAGTCAGTCTGTGATCTTCCGGTTATGTGTACGCTGACGCTGCAGGCGGATGGCAGCGCGATGTATGGGGGCAATGCGGTGGAAATGGTGGAGACGCTGCAGGAGATGGGGGCATCGGCTGTGGGCCTCAACTGTTCCGTTGGGCCGGATCAGCTGGAATCTGTCGTTTCATGCATGAAGCGGGTGGCGAAGGTACCTGTGATCGCAAAGCCTAATGCAGGGATGCCGGAGATTGACGAGCTGGGAAACGCTCACTACAATATGCAGCCGGAGCATTTTGCTGCGTCAATGAAACGGCTGACAGAGTGCGGGGCAGGCCTGGTGGGAGGCTGCTGCGGGACGACACCGGAGTATATTGCGTTGTTGGCACAGGCACTTGGAAGATGACATACTTAAAAAACAATACGTGGAAAAGAGGAGCTTTAGAAAAATTTAAGGTTTTGCCCACATTTACAATCCGTATTGTTTGGTGTATGATAATGCTAATTTTCTATAAAAAGAGCGCAAAAATTCAGGGATAATATAATTATTGACAAATTTTTGAAAAGCTGTGCGACAATTAAGGAGGGCGCAAATGGACAACGGAAAAAATAACAAAGAAAAGCTAATAAAGCGTTTGCGGTACGGCGGGATTGCCCTGGCTGTTTTACTGGCAGTACTTCTGCTTGGGAACGGCATGTGGTATCAGATTGAAGAGCAGGAAGAGGCAGTGGTTGTGACACTTGGGTCAGCTGAGACGGTTTCTGAGAAGGGCCTTCATTTTAAGATTCCGGTGATTCAGCAGGTACATAAGGTAAATACGACAATTCAGGGATTTCCGATTGGTTATGAGATCAATTCCAATGAGACCGTGGATGACGAGGCTATTATGATCACATCAGATTACAATTTCATTGATGTCGATTTTTTTGTTGAATATCGAATTTCCGATCCAGTAAAATATCTTTATGCGTCAGGGGAGCCGGAGCGTATTCTGAGAAATATTGCGCAGAGCAGCATTCGTACTGTGATCGGAAGATACGACGTGGACAGTGTTCTGACCACAGGCAAGGCTGAAATCCAGGCAAATATCAAAGAAATGATTCTGGAGAAACTGGAAAATCATGAGATAGGTCTTTCATTGGTCAATATTTCCATTCAGGATTCGGAGCCGCCGACACAGGAAATTATGAAAGCGTTTAAGGCAGTGGAGACCGCAAAACAGGGAAAAGAGACAGCGCTGAATAACGCGAATAAATATCAGAACGAAAAGCTTCCGGCAGCAAAGGCTGAAGCGGACGAGATTGTCAAGGATGCCGAGGCGCAGAAGCAGATGCGTATCAATGAGGCTGAGGCGCAGGTGGCCCGTTTTAAGGCGATGTATGAAGAATACGAAAAAAATCCGGTTGTGACAAAGCAGCGGATGTTTTTTGAGGCTATGGAAGACATTCTGCCGGATTTGAAGGTGATCATTGACGATGGCGGCGGTGTGCAGAAGGTGTTGCCGCTGGATTCCTTTATGGGGAACCCTGAGAGCGGAAGTGCCGTTGGAAGCTCTGGTCAGGTGAAGCAGGGCGGAAGCACGGGCGCATCATCCGGAGCAGGCAGTTCCGGAGAGAA
>CAOJHI010000273.1 GCA_948436005.1 uncultured Lachnospiraceae bacterium | reverse complement strand
GGCTGTGGCTTTGCGGGTACGTTGCATGTAGAGCTTCCGCCTGTAAAGGGATGGGTGGGCGGAATTGCCGGCATTCAGATGGGAACAGCAGAAAAGTGCTACAACCGGGGCAGCCTTGTTGTAACGCAGCCGGACGGAGCCGTACATGCATCGTATAATTCCGGTTCCGGAGACAGCTATGACGTATATGTTGGCGGAATTGCCGGGGAAATCCGCAAGCAGGGTTCGTTTGGAGGCAGCCTGTCATACTGTGTGCACTCCGGAAAAATTTCCATAAGCGGCGGAAATCAGGCAGTTGGTCAGCTTTGTGGTCTTGCAAATGAAAATGTACTGAGCAGTAGTTCCGGACTTTCGGGACACCTGACAGGCTGCTATGCAAGGCAGAACGGAATGTTTGCAGTCGGTTATCCGGCTGGGCAGATATCAGAAGAAGGAATGCTGCTTTCTGAGGAGGCGGCAAAGGATACCTCATCGTATCAGGGCTGGGATTTTACCGGAGACTGGAAGATGGATGCAGACGGACCGGTGCGGATTGGCGCAGATGATATTCAGTCGCTTGCAGTCAGTGGTTGTCCTGCTTACTGCTATGTCGGAGAAAAGCCATATTCCTGGGGACGGCTTCTGGTAAACGGAGGCAGCGGAATTCAGATTACGGAAGATATGATCAGTGGTTTTACCAGCAAAATGCCGGGGAACATTCAGGTAAAGGTAACGTATCTCGGAAAGTCCACATCGTTTTCCATGGAAATCAGGGCGCCGAAAAATGTCTCGCAGCTTCAGGTGGCTTCGAGTAAAAACAGAATTTACAATGCGGGTGAATATTTTGACCCGGGCAGTGTTTATCTTCTGGCAACGATTGACGGTATGCCTTACCGGATTATTTACAGTGGTTTTGACTACAACAAAAAAGGCCCTCTGACAACAGCAGATACGAGCGTGCTGCTGTCCTATTACGGCGCAAGCGCAGCATATCCGATTACGGTAAAAGGAAAAGAGGCGACCGGAATAACTGTGACCAATAAAATGGGAGCAGTGAAATATCAGGAAGGTCAGAAACTTGATCTGTCGGAGGTACGTGTGCGGCTTACCTATAACAATGGAGAGCAGAGCGCAATACTGGGTCCAGATCAGTTTGAGGCCTATGGAATCCGCGTTGCGAAAGCTTCAGGTGGTACGGTGACAGCTTTTGATCAAAATGGAGTATTGCGCACCGGGGATCATAACTCAGCGATATATGTTTATGTTGGAGATATACTTCCTGGAACGTATGGAACGGTTGCAGCCCATGCAGGTACTGTGACAGTGTGGGAAAAACTGAAGGTGCCGGAAATGAAGCTGCACGTGGTGAGTGGGAAAGCAGTTTATTATTTAACATCTGAAATTGTTACCGGCGGTAGTGGAAATTATACGACGCAGATGCTTAGTGAAAGTTTACCTCCTGGAATTACGAGAGTCAGGATGCCAGGAGAAAGGTACGGATATTTTGAATACAGAGGTACAACATCGGCAGCAGTAGGTTCCGTATACCGTTCTACTTATCGCATTACTGATACTATGACAGGTATGAGTGTTCAGGGAGAGGTTGAGATACAGGTTCATGGTTCTAACGAGGCAGTTTTTTATCGATTTGACCTCCCTAAGACAGAGACTTTTAATCAGACGCTGAAGGAAGATGTAAAAGGTATCATTGGAGATCATACGATTACGTTGCGGGTACCAGTAGGAACGGATGTATCGAATCTTACGCCGATAATAGACTATGGATATGATTATGGAGCAAGCCTGCCGCAGCAATTCTGGAGCGGTAGCTGTCATGATTTCAGAACACCGGTGGTTTATACGTTGACAGCCCCGGATGGAACCACGAAAAAACAGTATACTGTGTTCGTTGAATTTGTTCCAGAATCAGAAGCTGGTACAACGCAGCCCGATGGAAATACGTCAGGTGGAAGCGGAAACACGGGAGGTGGCAGCTGCTCAGGAACCGGAAATACATCAGGCGGAACTAGTGGAACAGGAAACGGAAGTAGTGCAGGGAATAGCGGCGTATCCGGCAGTGGAAGCAATAGTGCAGGTAATGGCAGTACAACCGGAGGAAGCAGCAGTGCAGGAAGCAGCGGTACAACCGGAGGCGGAAGCAGTGCAGGAAGCAGCGGTACAACCGGAGGCGGAAGCAGTACAGGAAGCAGCGGTACAACCGGAGGCGGAAGCAGCGCGGGAAATAACGGTATATCCGGCGGAGGCAGCAGTGCAGGAAATAGCAGCACATCCAGCGGAAATGGCAGCACAGGAAGTGGAGGTACAACCGGAAGTAATACAGGAAACAGCGGTACATCCGGCGGTAGTACAAATGCAGGAAGCGGAAGTTCCGTGCAGCCTCCGGCAGCCCCAACAGTTGTATATCCGGCAGTTGGAAAGGTCGTAAAGTCCGGCGGGGCATATTATCGGATTACGGCGAGCCGTTCAAATCTGAGGACTGTGGAATTAAAGGGCCTGGTAAAGAAAAAAACTTCTTCCCTGAAAATGCCGTCCACAATCAAAATTGATGGCTATAGCTACCGGGTGACTGGGATCGGAAAAAAAGCATTCCAGGATAACAAGTATCTGAAAAAGATTACGATCAGTAAATATGTAACAGGAATTGGGACGTATGCTTTCAAAGGATGTAAAAAGCTGACAGAGATTACACTGCCGCAGAGTATTCAGACGATTGGCGACGGTGCATTTTACCAGTGTACTGAGCTGAAAAAGGTGACAGCCGGAAAATCTCTGAAAGTGATCGGAAAGAGTGCGTTTCAGAACTGTAAAAATCTGCGCACACTGACTTTGCAGGGCACAAAACTTCGGTCAGTTGGCAAGAATGCTGTGAAGGGAATGTACAAAAAGGCAGTTATTCGGGTACCGAAAAAGAGTGTAAAAGCATATCAGAAGCTGTTTCATAAGAAAACAGGGTATGTGAAAAGCATGAAGATCAGGAAATAAAACAGGGCCGTTATCCGCATAGATAAGAAATTATCTTAGCGGATAGCGGTTTTTTGTACAGAAGCATGTTTTAATATAATACATGAAAAAATGATAAGCAGCGTTTTTTCGCATTTCTCAGATTCCCGATTGAACTTATAGGAATTATCCGATATAATTTTTTTAAAGAATATGGAGGATGCTTATGAAAATTTCAACCAAAGGAAGATATGCGCTGCGTCTGATGCTGGATTTGGCTTTGCGTGATTCGGGAGAACCGATTCGGCTGAAGGATGTGGCACACAGGCAGGGAATTTCAGAGAAATACCTGGAACAGATTATTTCTGTTTTGAACAAGGCAGGTTTTGTGCGGAGTGTGCGGGGGCCGCAGGGAGGATACGTGCTTGCACGTGCTCCGGGAGAATATACGGCTGGCATGATTCTGCGGCTCACAGAGGGCAGCCTGGCGCCTGTCGAGTGTGTGGAACGCGGGAAAGGGGTCTGCGACAGAGAGAATGGCTGCGCGACACAGATTCTATGGAAGCGGGTGGATGAGGCAATCAGCAGTGTTGTGGACCATGTGACGCTGGAAGATTTGGCAGCCTGGCAGATGAGCGGGGCTGATGATTATGTAATCTAGAGCGTGTTTGAAAATTCATTCCTGCCGTCTGTAGGCCCCACTTAGCGTGATATTTGCACCAAAATCAGTCGACATAACCCGCTACAACTCCTTCTTTTGGCACAAATCTCCCACTAAGTGGGTCATACATCTGGCAGAAAGCAAT
>CAOJHI010000272.1 GCA_948436005.1 uncultured Lachnospiraceae bacterium | reverse complement strand
ATAGAGAAAAATGATGAGACAAAGAGGAAAGAGTATGGGAAACGGAATATAGAGAAAAATGATGAGACATAGAGGAAAGAGTATGGGAAACGGAATATAGAGAAAAATGATGAGAAATAGAAGAAAGAGTATGGGAAGCGGAAATAGAGAAAAATGATGAGACAGAGAGGAAAGAGTACGGGAAGCGGAAATGGAGAAAAATGATAAGACAGACGCAGAAGCGTATGAAAAGGGAAATGTGAGAAACACAAATTTGACTGGTATGGTTTTTGCCATTGTTGGCGGCATACTCTGGGGTGTTTGCGGAGTGTGCGGTCAGTTTTTATTTCAGAATAAGGAAGTTACAGCCAGCTGGCTGGTTCCGGTGAGGTTGCTTTTTGCCGGATTTTTTCTGCTTTGCTATTTTCTGATTCGGGACAGAAAGCAGGCAGTGGAGGTCTGGAAGGACAGACAAAACACGAGAGATGTTGTGATCTACGGGCTTGCGGGACTGATGTTTTGCCAGTTTTCGTATTTTCAGACCATTGAATGGTCGAATGCAGGGACAGCGACCGTAATTGAATACCTCGGACCGGCGCTGATTGTCGTTTATGTCTGCATTTCAGCACGCAGACGGCCGGAAGCAAAAGAGGTGGTTTCTGTGATTCTGGCGCTTGGCGGTATTTTTCTGATTGCGACGCATGGCAATCCGGGGACGCTCGTACTGTCTCAGAAGGCGTTGATTATGGGATTGCTTTCAGCTGTTTCCGTTGTCATTTATACGGTTCAGCCAGAACGCCTGCTGAAACAGTTTCATGCGCCGCTGATTCTTGCGTGGGGAATGCTGATTGGCGGCATTGCTCTGTGCGCGGTGTTTCAGCCATGGAAACATATGCCGGTTGTAGACGGCGAGATGCTGATGGTACTGCTTTATATTATTGTGTTCGGTACAATGGCAGGGTTTTCCATGTATATGCACAGCGTAAAGCTGATCGGTTCTGTGAAAGCATCCCTGTTTGCCTGTGTGGAGCCTGTGGCAGCGACGCTGCTTTCGGCAGTATGGATGAAGGTGCGTTTTACGGCAATTGATCTGATTGGTTTTTTGATGATTCTGGCGACGATTTTTATTCTTGCAATCCCGACCAAGAAGACGAAATGATACGGTTCGTAGGTTGAGGGATAAAAGGCGGCATAGGAGCGGGAAAATGAAAAAGGATTGTAAGTTGGGCTTAAAGAACTATAAGTAGACGTATAAAGAAAATGTATGTGAAAATGTATACAAAAATGTATATAGAGACAAAAGGAGCAGAATCAATTGGAAAAAGAGAACATGCAGACAGAGACGGAAGCAATATTTAAGAAATGTACGTTATGTCCGCGGGAATGCGGGGCTGACCGTGCAGAAGGAAAAGCGGGACGGTGCCATGCCGGGGCGATGGTCCGTGTGGCACGCGCGGCTTTGCATATGTGGGAGGAACCGTGTATTTCCGGCTCTGAGGGTTCGGGAGCAGTCTTTTTTTCCGGGTGTTCGCTCGGCTGTATTTACTGTCAGAACCGCGAAATCTCCGGCGGGCAAGCTGGACTGGATATTTCAGTTTTGCGGCTTTCTGAGATTTTTCTGGAGCTGCAGGCACAGAAGGCAAACAATGTGAATCTTGTGACAGCAGGCCATTATGTGCCTCAAGCGGTGAGTGCACTGAAAATGGCAAAACGGTCAGGACTTCAGATTCCGGTTGTCTATAACAGCAGTGGTTATGAAAAAGTGGAGACTTTAAAAATGCTGGAAGGTCTGGTGGATATTTATCTGCCGGACTTTAAATATATGAGTTCAAAGCTGGCAGAGCAGTATTCCGGCGCCGGAGATTACCCGGAGATAGCAAAAGCAGCGATTCAGGAGATGGTGCGTCAGCAGCCACAGCCGCAGTTTGACGAGCGCGGCATTATGACAAAAGGTGTTGTGGTGCGTCATTTGCTGCTTCCTGGCCATGTGCGGGAAGCGAAGCGTGTGGTGGATTATTTATATACAACGTACAGAGATCAGATTTATATGAGTTTGATGAATCAGTATACACCAGGGCCTGCCGTAAAGGAAGATCCGCTGTTACACCGCAGGGTTACGAAAAGAGAGTATGAGCGTTTGCTGGATTTCGCAGGAGAGCTCGGCGTAACGCAGGGGTTTTACCAGGAAGGGAACACGGCAGAGGAAAGCTTTATTCCCGCGTTTGATTGTCAGGGCGTGGAAAAACGGTAAGCGGTAAGATTGTAAGGCTGCCGGAAATTGGTTGAAACAGACAACGTGAAAAATGGAGATAATGAGATAAGAGAGCTGAGAGAAAAATCGGGAGAATGGGGAAAGGAAAAGCTATGACAGAAGTGACAGGAAAGAAGAAACAGATGCAGCGGGAGATGGCGGGAAAAAAGGCAGGAGAAAAACAGTCAGGGACAGGAGCGAAGGCGCAAAGAATAGAAGAAAAGATGAAAAAGGCAGAAGAAAAGAAAATAAGGAAAGAAGTAAAGATACAAAGAAAAGAGGAAAGGAAGCCAAAGATCAAAGAAAAGGGGCAGAAGACAGAAGGGAAAATAAAAAACAAAAAAACAGGGGAGAAAACGCCGGCCAGGGGAACCGATTGGTGTCCAGTGGCAGCGCGCTGCGGCGGATGCCAGTACCTGGATATTTCGTATGAAAAACAGCTCTCCCTGAAACAGAGACAGGTGGAAAAACTGCTGTCTGGGTATTGTCCGGTACATAAGATTGAGGGAATGGAGCATCCGTTTCATTATCGGAACAAGGTACATGCAGTTTTTACGCATCGCCGTGACGGTTCTGTCCTTTCCGGGACTTACGAAGAGGGAACGCATGAGGTGGTACCGGTAGAAACGTGTCTGCTTGAGAATGAAAAGGCGGATGAAATTATCGGAAGCATCCGCGGTTTGTTGAAGTCTTTCAAAATTAAAATTTACAATGAGGATACTGGTTACGGTATTTTTCGTCATGTACTGATCCGCACTGCACATCAGACCGGACAGATTATGGTAGTTCTTGTAGTGTCTTCCCCTGTTTTGCCGTCTAAGAATAATTTTGTAAAGGCTCTACTGGCGCTTCATCCCGAGATTACAACGGTTGTGCTCAATGTGAACGATAAGAGGACCAGTATGATTCTGGGGGAAAAGGAAAAGGTTTTGTATGGGAAAGGATATATTGAAGATATCCTCTGCGGCTGTCGTTTTCGGATTTCCGCAAAATCTTTTTATCAGATTAATTCTGTCCAGACAGAAAAGCTTTATGCGAAAGCCATGGAACTGGCTGGCCTGAGCGGAAAAGAGCGGGTGATTGATGCGTACTGCGGCATTGGTACAATCGGCCTGATCGCGGCAAAACAGGCCAGGGAAGTGATTGGTGTGGAATTAAACCGGGACGCGGTCCGCGATGCAATCCGCAATGCAAAAGCAAATGGAGCAGAGAATATCCGATTTTACCAGAATGATGCAGGGAAGTTTCTGGTGCAGATGGCGGAAGCGGGGGAGAAAGCTGATGTTGTGATTATGGACCCACCGCGTTCCGGCAGCGATGAAGCGTTTCTGGCTTCTGTTGTGAAACTGTCGCCGGAAAAGATCGTGTATATATCCTGTAACCCGGAGACGCAGGCGAGAGATCTTGGGTATCTGACGAAGCGCGGGTATCGGGCGATGGGGGGATGGACGTATGATCTTTTTCCTTGGACTGGGCATGTTGAAACTATTGTACTTTTGTCCCACAAATCACCAGATAGTGTCATTAATGTGACGGTGGAAT
>CAOJHI010000271.1 GCA_948436005.1 uncultured Lachnospiraceae bacterium | reverse complement strand
ATAAATATTTTTTTAACATTTTTCATTTAACCTCTTGACATTTCTTAGCTGGACTCTCTTTCTGGCTTCCGGCACGCAGCAGCAGCCACAACTATATAAAAAAGAATGCGAAAAACGCCTTAGCCCTGACTGCTGCTACTATAAAAATCAAGATTTATTGTTTCCTCCACGCAGAAGGCGTCATCCCGTATGTTCTGGCAAAATTAGAACTGAAATGGCTGACATCCCGGTATCCCGTCATCTCCGCAATTTCTCCGATGGAATACCTGGGATTTGCCAGAAGCTTTTCAGCCTCCCGCATCCTCACATTTGTAAGATATTCCACAAAATTCATGCCCATCTCTTTTTTAAATAATGAAGAAAAATAATTGGGACTGATGTAAAAATGCCCGGAAATGCCCTCCAATGACAGCTTTTCGCCATAATGCCCCTCGATATACAGACATGCATTGCGCACAAGGCCTGATACGAGATTTTTGTTCTCACCGCCCTTTTGGGTAATACGCCGAAGCGCATCATTCAGCTCCTTTTTTTCTATCGGTTTTGGCAGAAAATCCTCCACGCCAAGGCGCATAGCCTGACGTGCATGTGCAAAATCCGTGTACGCGCTCGTTATCAGAAAATAGGGCTTCAAACCCATCTCCAGCACTTTTCCGATAATCTCCAGACCACTGTAATGCGGCATTTTAATATCAGTGACCACAATGTCCGGCCGCGTCTTTTCAATTAAGGACAGCAGCTCTTCCCCGTCTCTCGCCTCACCCTCAAGGCTCAGACCAAGCGCCTCCCACTGCGTGTATTTACGCAGCATAAAAAGCGCCATTCTTTCATCATCTGCAATCACTGTCTTCATAGCTACTCCTTTCCCCCTCATCCGGAAGCATCTCCTGGGCTTTTGACGGAGCCATGTCAATCAACGGCATCGTGAACGCAATCCTGGTGCACACCTGCGGTTCACTTTCCAGTTCAAATGCAACGCCTCCATCCATATCCCCCTTGATTGCCCGAAAAAAAGACTGCAGCCTTTGATACGTATTAACGATTCCGATTCCTTCCGTATCATCATAGCTGTCTGCATGTTCCAGCCGCCCGCGAATTTCCTGCAGCCGCTCTGCTTTCATGCCTGCCCCATTGTCTTCCACCGCAACAGTCAGCCGTCCTGCTTTCACACCCGCACAGATCCGGATAACCGTTGTCCGCTTCATGGATTCCATTCCGTATCCCAGTGCATTCTCGCAAAGTGGCTGCAAAATCATGGACGGAACAATCGCATTTTTGCTTTCCTCTTCCATCTCGAACTCCAACTCAAAACGTTCCTCAAACCGTGCTTTCTGAATTTTCATATAATCCTTTGCATGGCCTGCCTCATCTTCCAGCCTTACTGCTTTATCGAGACAGACGAGAGCATAGCGCAGATACCTTGCAGTTTGTATCACCATATCTGTCGTCTTCTCCGCTTCCTCCTCAGCCGCAAGACCTGCAATCAGATTCAGTGTATTGAACATAAAATGAGGATTCACCCGTGACTGCAAAAGCCGCAGCCGTGTCCGCGCCAGCCTCTCCTCCAATTCCTTTTGCTTTTTCAAACTGTCATAATTTCTGTTGTTTGTCTCCACCATCCGATAAAAAGAATTATTCAGTATGTCCAGTTCATCCCGGATCTCCGGATGATATCTCATCTCAATCCTGCGGTTGCCGCTGATAATCTCTTCTGTCTGCATGGTCAGTTCCTGCACCGGCCATGTTATCTTTTTCGCCAGACGGCGCAGCCACAGTACAATCAGAGCAAGCAGCAATGCTTCCAGCGCCATTACACCAATGTTCAGATTTCTCCGCATCTGCGCGAGAGTTTCCTGCTCTGTTTCCAGGTATTCCTGCATCTCCTGATACAGCGTATCGTACAATCCGTCCAGAATCCACTTATACCCATTCAGTGTATTGTACCGTGCGGCGCGTTCTTCCGTCCCTGCATTATCATCCAGAATCTGTTCCCCAGCGTCCAGATATTTCTCTGTCAGGCGCCTTAAATCCTGCATTTCAGGCGCCTTTTGCACCCCTGCGAGCACAGACGCATGCTCCATCAGTTCCTCCAGCTGCTCCCGGCACACTTCTTTTTGTTCTTTCACGGGAGTTTGCACATAGCTGTACAGCGTGCGGTCCGCTTCCTGCATCTTGTTCCAATACCGCGAAAATCTGTTATAATGGTCAGAGACAGCTGCACTGTTTTCCTGATACCGCTGCTCTAACTGCTGCATGATAAAAAATACTGCCAAAAGCCCCGCCGTCAATACGATACTAAAAGAACGGAACTTTCTTTGAATGGACCGAAATCCCCGTTTCTTCACACACGATATCCTCCCCAATTTCCCTGTGCTGCTTTTTTTAGCAGAAATACCTGCCCGCAAAATCAGCCTTTATGTTCTTTAGTTTGATTTATTCCCGCGTTATAATTCTGCAAGGAACCGCCCGCTCTTCCTGACTCATTTCCTGTATATCATCACATGCTGCCATCCGAAGCAGAAAATCCACACATTCCCGGCCGATTTTTTCTGCCTCCTGTTCAATGACTGCATCAATTCCGCCCTCTTTCATTTCACGCTGCACCTGCTCCGTCTGATCGAAGCAAATCACGTACACCTCATCCGTCCTGCCCTGTTCTGCCAGAACTTTCGAGGCAATAACACCGGACGCAGAATCAAGGCAATACAGCACATCCATCTGTGGATTTTCCTCCAGGTACTCCCGGACACTGCGCATGGCCTCCAGCGTATTGGCCGTACAGATAAAACGAGGGATTATTTCAATACAATCCCATCCCTTTGCCTCTTCTTCAAAGCCTGCCTGTCGTTCCTGTCTGCTTACCGATATATTGCCACCCCGGAAGGAAGTGGCAAGTATTCCTGCACAGTGTTCTCCTTCTATACCAGCAACAAGCCGGGCAGCCTGTCTTCCGGCGCTTCGATTGTCTGCACCAATGCAGGCGCTGAGCTCATATGCCGAAGGCTGTCCGTCTACTGCGAGCACAAAAATCTGATTTTCCTGCAGTTCTTCCAGATTATCTTCATCCAGATCACCCGACATATTCGATACAATCATGACATCCATGTCCAGCGCCGCAGCCGTTTTGACCTTATAGTCAAGTGATTCGTACAAATCGGATGGCAGACAGTACACACTCAGCAAAATCCTTTCATCCGTTCCCAGATGCTCCTGAATGCTTGAAGTCACACGAAAAATCGTACTGCTTACCCCATTTACGCTGGAATAAAATGCAATACACCGAAGCTGGCCTGCGCCATTGCTTTCCTTCTTTTCTGCACATTCTTCCATCCCGCAAGCCACTCCCGCACAGCCCCCACAGCACAGGACAAACAGAAGAAGAAAAAGAATCCCCCGGTACATGCTGCGAAACCATTTCCAACTGACCCTCATCCAAAACCTCCCAGCATAAATTCTGTCTTGCAAAACCATATTTTTATCATATCACAAATCATGTTTTTAAGTAATATACTTCTACAATAATTCGGCATGCTATCCAATCAGTACCTAAAATGAGCTGAAATCTATATCTGTACATGATAAAATATAGTTCAGCAAGGGGGATTTAAATATGGAGTGGAACGAAAAATTACAAAATATTATTGATTACGTTGAAAACCATCTGCAAAGAAAAGAAGAACCTATCAATAATAATGAAATAGCAAAAATGGCTGGCTGTTCTTTTGGCTTTTTCCAAAAAGTATTTTCTTATATGAATGGTATCAGTTTTGCTGAATATGTTCGTTCC
>CAOJHI010000270.1 GCA_948436005.1 uncultured Lachnospiraceae bacterium | reverse complement strand
GTACGTGCCGAAAATCAATGAGGCAAAGCTGTACGTGCGCCATGATTTCAGTGAGGGAGTACAAATCGTATATACCAAAAATGGAATTGACACGGGCAAGATCTGGCCAACTGACGGTTCACGGGATAATCCGTATATTTTTGAATTTGATTTATACAGTGAGGAATATGACGGATTTTATATCCGTGAGCGCAATAACACAAAGGAAGGAAACAAAACGATTCTGGTCAGCCGTGAGGACATTCAGGCTGCAGCTGCCATGTATGATACGGCAGAGCTGAATGCATGGGTGGGAGGCTGGATTGAAGAGCAGGTACGCCGCCATGTATCGCTCACCAGGTATGGCTCAGACGGAGATTCCAGTCTGCATATACCTGTTGGCAGATTTGAACGGGATCCGAATCTTCTGTATATTACATCGACATTTTACGATTATTATTCAGATGAGGAGTTGAGCGGAAGAAACCGAAAGGATCTGAATGGCTTTGATCATGCGCCGGGAAGCAAGGATAAACTTCAGGCCAGAAACTTTAACGCTGCGATTTCTGATTATTTTGCAGGGACGACGCTAGTGACCGGGAATGGCAGGCAGAGCCCACTGTATTTCGGAGAATTTACGCAGGCTTCAACCTCTGATCTGAATCGGTTTATATGGGAGAATAACAATGGAGAACCAAACCGGGTAAATGGAAAAGCGGGCGCCAGACAGGGACTTGCAGACCAGTCACTGGGTGCGGACGGTCAGCTTACGATGAGCGGGATTCCGGCTCCGTACTTTAACGAAAGCTTTCTGCGTGGTAATAATCTGCTCGGAACGAACATCGGATACGTTTTTCCTGAGGTTGCGTTTCCGTTTGTGAAAAACAGCAGCGGATATTGGGAATTTAACAGCTATGATTCTTCGCAGACACTGCGCATGAAGCTTGACCCGAGCGGGAGCTATTTTCTGGACAGGGTTGGCGAAAAAAATGTAGTACACGGGTTTACGAGTACGTCAGTGACAGCAAACTCAAATTTCTTTCCGTTTAACGGAACAGCAGAATCCGGAAAAACAGAAAAACTGAATTATGCGTTTGGTGCACGTCTGGATATTCCGTTTTATATGACGTCTGACGGTCAGGTGGAGATGAACGGAAAGAAAGAGAATATCGTGTTCCAGTTTTCAGGTGATGATGACATCTGGATATATATTGACGGACAGCTTGTACTTGATATTGGCGGCGACCACGGTGCAGTTGACGGAAAGATCGATTTTCATGAATGCAAGGCCACCACAACCACAAACGGCGGCTGGGACTGTCTTGGTGCAGATTCTTCGTTTGCGCCGCTTGACAGTTCCAAAGAGCATACGCTGACGATGTTCTACATGGAGCGGGGATTATGGGAGTCAAATATGAAAATCACCTTTAATTTCCCGCAGTCAAATGAGCTGGAAATCGAAAAGGAAGTTGTAATTCCCCGTGGAGTAAACAGCTGGTTCAGTGCCGCTGTACAGTCTTTGCACAACATAGAGTTTCCTGTTTCCGTAAAAAATCTTGTTGCGAGCGGGCCCGAGGTAGGCGTAGACAGCGTACAGCCTGCGGTTGAACGGGCAGCTGATCTGATTACGGGAGGTACAAGCGCCAGCCTGGCAAATAAAAAGTGGTCGGCAGTATGCGCTGTAGGTTCAGGGGGCGGCCGAAATGAAGTGCTGCAATATTATTATCCGGGCCGGAAAAATTATCTGGACCCGCAGAGCGTAACTGATTCAAGATCGATCTATATCGATGTGAATGTCAGCCTGACGGGAGTGGAAGAACAGGTCAGCAAGTATGGCTATATACAGCTGGATACGTATGCGGAATCTTCTGCAACGGAACCGTTTATTGCCCTGGTGGACGGGAACGGGAACCGGATCGGCGGATGGGCCTCCGGCTGCGCATATGACAGCGCAAGCCGCAGTATGGGAGACCGGACATGGAAAACGCTGAAGATTTCTGTTGACAAACTGAGACAGGTCAGCGGCTCCTCATTTGATTACGGAAATATCAGGAGGATTCAGTTCGCATACCATGACGCGGTGAAGATTTATCTGGATAATATCTACATCAAGGCTCCGGCACAGTATGCAAAGAGCACCGGTTTTACAAAGGATGACAAGGTGATACCGGATTATGGTTCTGTTGCGTCGCGCAGTCCGATGGAGGCAAATGGAGCAGAATATCTGCGTGAGGGGACTGACCGTCCGTCGCATATGACAGACGGCCATGTATATCTGAAAAATGGAGACAAGGTGACATTCAGCGATCAGTTCAGACGAAAAAGTTATCTGTGTATCACAGAGGATGTGGATGCCTCCGTTTTTGACACTGCCTGGATTTTGTATGAGAATGGCCTGAAAGAAAAAAGCGGGGCCGGTGTTTCTGTAGATGACGGAAGAACATCTTCCGGACCGTACGCGTCAGCACCGGAATTGCCGACAAGAAAGCCGCAACAGTCAATTTTATTTAGCAGCAGAGAAAACAGCCTGACAGACTACTTTGTGAAAACCGTAAAATATGTCAATACGCTGAAGCTTGGAAATATCAGAATATGCAAGCTGTTGCAGGAAGGCCAGCAGGATGATGGCCGGGAATATATGTTTGAGCTTGTTTTTTCCAATGTTGCGGGTATGAAGCTGGAAGGCGAGGTTCCGATTACAAAAAGGGTGCGTGTAAAAGCAGGCGCCGAACATGCACAGCTGCTGTCCGGAATTCCGGCGGGGACACAGTATACAATCCGTGAAATAAAAGAAGCGGAAGATAGTTTTACGCTGATCGATGTGAAAACAGAAGGAAACGATCATGCAATTGTGGACACCGTGTTACAGGAAGTGACAGGCAGCATTGTGGCGGACGGTACGGAGGCAGATACATTTACGTTTATAAATGATGTAAATGAATCAATAGAGATAGCCGGGACAAAACTCTGGGATGCAGTTCCGGAAGATGCGATTCCGTCAGATATCACACTTCGTCTGGAGCGAAAGCTCGCGGGGGCGGAAGACAGCACATATGAACGTGCACGGGATATGCAGGAGAGGGAGATCGCTGATCTGGTTGTGAGAGGTGATACGGACTGGAAGTTTCTATTTCAGAATGTACCGAAATATAACGGAACAGGCAGCGGCCGGCAGGAGTACGTGTATCGTGTAGTGGAACTCAAGGCAGGGGACACAGAAGTGGAAAATACCAGATTCCTGTGGAGCGGCGGGACAGCTGTGACAGCAGATGGACAGTCAGAACCAGTATACGATATCACGAATACGTACAGGCCGCTTACGGATTTGAGCATACGAAAGACGGATTCTACAGATCCGGACCGGGTATTGGGCGGAGTTGTATTTAAGCTGGAAAAAGCTTCTGAGGACGGAAAGATCTATACGCAAATCGGAACAGACGTGACAACCGGGACGGACGGAACGGCAGTATTTTCCGGGCTTGAAGACGGTGTGTACCGTTTAACTGAAATAAAAGCGGCAGCAGGCTACAGTCTGTTAAAAGCGCCGATTGTGATTGTGCTCGACCGGACACCGGGAGGAACCTGTACAGTAGACGGCGTACCATTTGAGACAGATCAGGAAAATGTATTGACGATCACTGTGCAGAACCGCAGAAAATTTCTGATTCCGGCAACAGGAAGCTGGAGTCGCTACATTCTTATATTTGCAGGCCTGATTCTTTCAGGCACAGCCATTCTTATGTATCTGTTAAGAAGGCGGAGAAAGGAGGGAACAGCCTCCTGACGCCAGGTTACAGATAGATCAGCTCAGACAAGGAA
>CAOJHI010000269.1 GCA_948436005.1 uncultured Lachnospiraceae bacterium | reverse complement strand
ACTTGTTACATGGGAAAACGCGTAATCATTGCAGGAGGCGGAGCAGCCGGTCTTACAGCAGCAGTTTTTGCAGCCCGCCAGGGCGCGGAGGTTACAATACTGGAGGGTATGGAACGGCCCGGGAAAAAGCTTCTTCTGACAGGAAACGGGCGCTGTAATCTGACAAATCTGGATGCGGCTTTATCTGAAAAGTATTATGGAAGCGGAGCAGCGGCTGCCAGAAAGCTGACAGAGCGGTTCGGGGCTGCGGAAGTTCTTTCCTTTTTCGAAGAACTAGGACTCCTGACAACAGAAAAAAACGGATACGTTTATCCGTACAGCATGCAATCTAAGGCCGTTTTGGATGCTTTGTTGTCAGAAATCCGCCGGCTTCGTGTGAAACTCAAGCTTGGAGAAAAAGTAGCGTCTGTCCAAAAGGAAAATGATGTCTGGAAGGTGAAAACGGATTCCTGGTGCTACACTGCGGATGCTCTTGTACTTGCATGCGGTGGAAAAGCACTGCCGGCTACGGGCTCTGACGGAAGCGGTTATGCGCTTGTACGTAAACTGGGGCATACTGTTATTGAACCGCGCCCTGCTCTGGCTCCGCTGGAATGCAGCGGCAGGATTTATGAACGGCTTTCTGGTGTGCGATGTCGGGCTGCGGTTTCATTATATAGAGCAAAATCAGAAGAGCCAGTCCTTCTGAAAAAAGAAATCGGAGAGCTTCAGTGGACGAAATACGGAGTATCCGGCATTGTTATTTTTCAGCTGTCGCGTTTTGTTTCTGCTGCCAGATCTCTGGAGCAGCTGTATTTGGAAGTGGATTTGCTTCCGGATTTTGAGGAGGCATATCTTGCTGCATTATTGGAACGCCGGGCTGCTCTGTTAGCGGAGGAACGCTGCGGAGCGCTCCTTGGCGGTTTTCTGCATGAGAAGTTCATTCCGGTTCTTTTGAAAAACGCGGGAATTTCAGAAAAGCTTTCCTGTGGACAGCTTGACACGGCACAGATCAAAAAAATAGTGGGGCAGGCCAAAAGGCTGCGGCTTTCCCTTACAGGCACGAAATCATTCGACGTTTGTCAGGTGTGCGCAGGAGGTGTGGACTGCAGGGAAGTCTCAGATGAAACGCTGGAATCAAAAAAATGGAGCAATCTCTATTTTGCGGGGGAGCTGCTTGATGTGGACGGACCATGCGGCGGGTACAACCTTCAGTGGGCCTGGATGAGCGGATACGTGGCAGGAACAGCTGCCGGGAAAGTAGAAAAGGAAGAAAAGGATATCATATGATACTGCGAATCAGTGAATTGAAAATGCGTCCGGATCATACGAGAAAAGAGTTTGAGCGGGAACTGCGAAAAATACTGCATAAGAAAGACGGGCCTCTGGACTATGAGATTATGCGCCGGTCGATTGATGCGCGCAAAAAGCCGGAGCTGTTTTATGTGTACACTGTGGATGTAAAGGTCGACGAAAGCGGGAGCATTTTAAAGAAGCTTAAAACGAAAAAAGCAGCAGTGGTCAAGCCGCTGGATTATCAGTTTCCATATAGAAACCTGAGTGGGAAAACAAAGAGCAGTCTTCGTCCTGTTGTCGTCGGATGCGGGCCAGCCGGCCTTTTCTGTGCACTTATGCTGGCCAGAAGCGGCCTTTGCCCGGTTCTTTTTGAGCGCGGGGAACCGGTCGAGCAGCGCATGGAGACGGTAGAGAGGTTTTGGAAGCACGGTATTCTGAATCCGGATTCTAACGTACAGTTTGGAGAAGGAGGAGCCGGAACGTTTTCAGATGGAAAGCTGAATACTACGATTAAGGACCCGGACGGCAGGATTCGTTTTGTTTTAAAAGAATTTGTCCGTGCAGGGGCAGATCCGGCTATTTTATATGACCATAAACCGCATATCGGAACAGATGTGCTCGTAAATATTGTGCGGAATATACGCGAAGAGATTATTCATCTGGGAGGAGAGGTCCGCTTTAACAGTACCCTGACCGGGATTGCAGCTTTAGAAAACGGAGGCGGCTACAGTCTTGCAATAAACGGGCAGGAGCGTGCCTTTACCGCGGAACACGTGGTTCTGGCTCTGGGGCACAGTGCACGTGATACATTTTTTATGCTGCATAAACTGGGATTGCCTATGCAGGCAAAAGCCTTTGCGGTCGGATTTCGTATGGAACATCCGCAGAAAATGATTAATGAAGCCATGTATGGGAAAAACTGCCCTTATAAGCTGGGTGCAGCGCCTTATAAAGTGACATACAAATGTAAAAACGGACGGGGAGTATATTCTTTTTGTATGTGTCCGGGCGGTTATGTGGTGAATGCATCATCGGAAGAGGGAATGACTGCTGTTAATGGAATGAGCTACAGCAGACGGGATAGTGCAAATGCGAACAGTGCCATTGTTGTTACCGTTACTCCGGAAGACTACAGCGGGGATTTGCAGAACCCGCTTGCAGGGATTGCATTTCAGCGCCGCATTGAGCGGGCTGCGTATGAGTGCGGAAACGGAAGTATACCCATTCAGCGATTCGGCGATTTCTGCGAAGGAAAAAGAACGGAACTGTGTGAAGAAATCAGCCCACAGTGCAAAGGGAAGTATCAGGTATCTGATCTCCGGAAGATACTGCCTGGGGAACTGAACGATTCACTTATAGAGGGGATTCACGGATTTGCCGGAAAAATAAAAGGGTTTGATGATCCGGACGCCCTTTTGCTTGGCGTAGAAAGCCGAACATCATCTCCGGTCCGTATCTTACGCGGTGAAAACCTGCAAAGCAGCCATCCTGATTTTTTGGGTCTTTATCCATGCGGGGAAGGTGCGGGCTATGCAGGAGGAATTACTTCTGCCGCAATTGATGGAATCCGTGTGGCCGAAGCAGTCTGCTCTGCCTGCCAATAGCTGCATATTTATGAAAAAATTAATAGTCTTGGGTGTATACTTTCCAAAAAAGTTGTGCTACAATAACTCAATGGCTTAACCAAAGGGTAGAGAGTATCAGTTTTTTATATGAATGATACTTTATTATTAGATCAAAATCATGATACTGTTTCAAACACAATGAAAAGTATCCCAAAAGAGGAAAGGCCTTATGAAAAGTGTCTGGCGCCTGGAGCCGGCGTGTTAAGCGACGCGGAGCTGTTAGCTGTGATACTTCGCACAGGGTCAAAAGGTGAATCGGCATTGGAACTGTCAAGGAAGGTACTTGCTCAGCATGGGGAAGGAATCGGACTTCTGGGCATTTATCACATGTCGATTTCTGATTTAACGAGGGTAAGAGGGCTCGGAAAAGTGAAGGCTGTCCAGCTGAAATGTGTGGCGGAGCTGTCAAAGCGGATCTCGAGGCAGACGTTTTCAGACGGGATCTGTTTTCAGGACCCTGCGGCAGTGGCAAGATATTATATGGAAGAGATGCGCCATCAGGAGCAGGAGATTCTGATGCTTGCGATGCTGAACAGCAAGGGTCTTCTGATTGCAGATCAGGTGATATCAAAAGGGACTGTCCGGGCAGCGATGTCATCACCGCGTGAGATATTTATTGAGGCTGTGCGCCATCAGGCTGTCAGCATTATTTTGCTTCACAATCATCCGAGTGGAATTCCGGACCCAAGCAGAGAGGATATTCTGATGACCAGGCGCGTGAGGGATGCGGGCCGGTTGTTGGGAATTGAACTTCTGGATCATATCATTATAGGTGACTGTCAGGCTGTCAGCATGAGGGAGCAGGGCATCTGGCAGGAGTAAGGGGAAGTTACATGTTATTTCAAAAGGTTTGTGGGATTGATCTGGGCACAGACACGATAAAACTGCGGGATAAGAGCGGAAAACGCTTTTTATACAGCAAGAACCTTCTTGCAATGCGGCAAAATGGCAAACTGCTGGCAGTCGGTGACGCCGCATATGAAATCTACGAAAAAAA
>CAOJHI010000268.1 GCA_948436005.1 uncultured Lachnospiraceae bacterium | reverse complement strand
CTTACTGGTATGATGGCTGGTTCCGAGGGCGCAGGCGTACAGGAAAATCCTGGACTTGGCGTTACTTACAAGCACTATGCGGCAAACAATCAGGAGACGAGCCGAAACGCAAGCAACAGCGTTCTTTCCGAGCGTGCGCTTCGTGAAATCTACCTGAAAGGATTTGAGATTGCTGTTAAGATGAGCAAGCCGATGGCAATCATGACTTCGTACAATGAGATCAACAATGTTCCGGCAGCAAATGACTATGAGCTGATCGAGAATATTCTTCGCAAGGAATGGGGCTTTGACGGTCTGGTTATGACAGACTGGGGCGGCTCAGGCGGATATTCTGACGCACGTGCAATGCATGCAGGAAATGACCTGATCTGTGCAGGTAAGACGGTTTCCAACATCACAGGCTACATTACAGACGCTGTACCGGCGATTGAGATGGACGAAAATGGCGTTGCAACAGACGGCGGATATCCGTTCGTATCCAAGACAACACGTGCAAGCGGTACTTCTGTAACGTATACAACAGTAACTCACTGGGGCGACTACCGTCCGTCAGCAGAGGGCAGAGACTACACTGTAACTACCACAGCAGAAGCATTTGATAGCGAGACACGTCCGGTACGTATCTACATGGACGAAGCAGGCGCTTACTATCTGGCAGCTCCGCAGGGCGTTACAACAACACAGGAAATTCAGGATTGGACCATCCGTGAAATGCTTGACGGCAAGGATCTGGGCGAGACACATCTGAACGGTATGGTGGATGACGGCACAGCTTCTTATACAGAAGAAGACGGCGTTGTGACCATTACTTATAAACTGCAGAAACTGTCCGCACTGGATAACGTAAGCCAGGGACATCAGGAAGCTACAACGACAGATATCTTTGGGGATCCGGATGAGAACACACTGACGCTTGGCGACCTGCAGAAGAGCGTTCTGAATATTCTGAACATCGTGATTTCTTCGAATCAGTTTGCAGATCTGGCTGGTATTGAGTCTGTATCTTACACACAGGCAAGAGCAGATCAGCTTCAGAGCTTCGTTGAATGTGCGAAAACAGATGTACAGTAAAAGTAAGAAAATAATATAAAATATCTTTCCTGGAAAGATAACTGGAAGCCGCCGCTTCGCAGCCAGTATATGGCTGCGGGGTGGCGCTTTTTCTCTGTTGTTTTCTATTTTCATGCATAAATTTACCGAAAAGGAGGCAAAGAAAGCCTCATTTTTGTGCTTGATAATTGCGATGGTTGCGTCTATACTGTCAATGAATTGAAAACCCGGCAATATTGACGCCGGAAGAAGAAAGGCAGGAAATTTTATGTTTTATATGTTTCGTTTGAAGAAAATCTGTCTGGCTGTGGCAGTTTCAGTGCTTGGCATGACATCCACAGTGCAGGCAGTGGAGATTCTCACCATTGAACAGGAGACAGAGCAGGGGATTGTTCAGGTACAGCCGGAGACAAACGTGCAGGAGATCGAGGTGGATATCCGTGCGGCAGAGGAACCGATTGTGATTTTGTCAAATTCCGGAGAGGTGGAGATTGAGGATATTCAGGAAGTACCTCAGCCATCTGAAATCGTTATTACTACGCCAGGGATACGCGCTGCAAAGACTATGGAAATACTGGCTTTGATGACAAAGGAAAGAAAGACGGAGCATGAAAATCTGGAGAACAATGCTCAGCAAAACAGAGCAGACATCACCGTGTGGCTGCAGGAGCAGTTTGAGCTTGCAGGATGCAGTGTAACCCACAATTACATGGAAGAAGAGAGCACAGATTCTGTAACGGAAACACCTCAGACAGAAGCAGAACCTTACGCGGAGACATTGATGGCTGTGCGTTCCGGGGCAGATGCGCACGCAGATATCCTTGTGCTGTCAGCGCATTTGGAGCTTCGGGAAGAGGTGACGGAAGAGAACCTGGCAGGTGCTGCCGTTTTACTGGAAACAGCGCGCGAGCTGTCTGAACTTTCGCCTAATGTTGAAATCTGGTTTCTTCTTTTTATCGGCGAAGACAACGAACAGCAGGCGTTTGAGCCATTTGCAGGTGCATTGACGGATTTGCAGAAAGAACGCATGATTGCTGATATCCATTTTGATCTGACCGGCAAATATGAAGACGGATATCAGGTGGCGACCAGGGAAGGGGTTTTGTCCCTCATGTCAGAAAAGCTGATTGCTGCCATAGAGACAGTAACCGGGAAAGGTGCTGAAGTCACTGGTGCCAAAGAAACTGAGGAAAAATACGTGAATCCGTTTGCCGAGGCTGGTGTTCCGGTGCTGACACTTCAGTGGAACGGGCAGAATGATGCAGAGGATTCTGAAAACAGCCATATAAACAGTGAAAAAGAAAACAACAAGACAGAAAACGGCAAAACAGAGAAAGCCGAAATGGGAATCAATGAGACTGTGCTGGATGAGTGGATCAGGATTGCAGCTGCATTTGCAGAAGATGTTGTATCAGAGGCACCGCAGAAGCTTGCCAGAGAGAATCGTGCCAGCTTTGCACAATACCGGTCATAAAGATTTAAGAAAGAAAATTTGCATAACCAGATAAATTGTATTTTTACTTACCGCATGTTTTGGCACAAATTAAAAGCCGCCGCCCTGGCATTTGTATAAAAAGCCAGGCAGCGGTTTTGTTTCG
This sequence comes from uncultured Lachnospiraceae bacterium, assembly GCA_948436005.1. Taxonomy (GTDB): domain Bacteria; phylum Bacillota; class Clostridia; order Lachnospirales; family Lachnospiraceae; genus Choladousia. Next base: position 1,253 of record CAOJHI010000268.1, on the reverse strand, counting down.
TCTGAGTATCCAGCGTAAATCTGTTCGTTTGTTTTATTTGTATCTTTTCTTATTTTCGCTTTCTTATTTTCGCATCTTTGTCAGCAAATCATTAATCTTTTCTGTTGGAGATTCAATCTTGCTGAGTGTCTGGTCATGGTTGAGCGATTCAATGATGGTCGCAAGGAAACGGGTCATGTCAGCTTCTTCATAATAGGGCTTTGTAAAAATCTCCGGGTTGCGGTAATTCAGATTTGTGGTTACTACTTTCGAGATGTAACCCTTTTCATAAAATTCGTCGAATTTATCAAATCCGTCTGTAAAAAGACCGAAGGTGGTGCAGATAAACACACGTTTTGCACCGCGTTCTTTGACCTGCTTGGCAACATCCAGCATACTTTCGCCGGAGGAAATCATATCATCAACGATAATCACATCTTTGTTTTTTACAGAATCACCGAGAAATTCGTGGGCTACAATCGGATTCTTGCCGTTTATGATCGTGGAATAGTCTCTTCTTTTGTAAAACATACCCATGTCCACACCAAGGATATTGGAAAAATAAACGGCCCGGCTCATAGCGCCCTCATCCGGACTGATAATCATCAGATGATCATTGTCAAGCTGAAAATCCGGAACAGAATCCAGAAGTGCTTTCAAAAACTGATAGGTAGGCATGAAAGAATCAAAACCGCTGAGCGGAATTGCGTTCTGGACACGTGGGTCATGCGCATCAAATGTGATGATGTTCGAAACACCCATATCAACCAGTTCACGCAGGGCGAGCGAACAGTCCAGTGATTCCCGTTTGGAACGTTTGTGCTGCCGTCCTTCATATAAAAACGGCATTACAACATTGATTCGTTTGGCTTTTCCTGTTGCGGCAGAAATGATACGTTTCAAATCCTGATAGTGGTTGTCCGGAGACATGTGATTTTCAAAGCCGCAGACAGAATAAGTAAGGCTGTAGTTGCATACATCAACCAGGATATAGAGATCTGCTCCGCGGACCGAATCGTTGATCTGCCCTTTGCCTTCTCCGGTACCAAAACGCGGGCAATGGCAGTCAAGCAGGTAGGAATCGGAAATATAACCGGGAAGCGCGGCTGCGTCCCCATACAAATGTGCAGAATTTTTTCTGGATTCAACAAGACATTGGTCTACCGCCGCTCCTAATGCACGACAGCTTTCCAGCGCCGCAATTTTCAGGGTGCCGACAGGCAAAATATGACTCACAGATCGGAAGAGCACACGTCTGAACTCCAGTCACCTGA
>CAOJHI010000267.1 GCA_948436005.1 uncultured Lachnospiraceae bacterium | reverse complement strand
CAAGTCTCTCCGGAGTAACCACACATACGTGGCTCGGGGAGAATGCCTGGCACATAATACAGCTGTAGTAAACATCTACAGACTCGTCAGTCAGAGTGGTCAGACGCTCGTCACGCTTGTCGAACATCGGCATTGCAACCTCATGACGGATCTTTGTACACTCAGCCGGATCTGTGTAGATCTTAACCTGACATTTATCAACAACGGCTGCAAACTCACTCTTCACTTTCGCGTAAAGCACTTCACCGATGTGCTTTGCACGGAAGCCTGCGTTGAACGTATCTTTGCTCACACGGATACGGATCATGTCACGCTGTCCTGTATGCATCATACCTTCCACACAGTTCAGATAGGAATGGAATTTACGCTCAAATACCGGCTCAAAGTCAGACTGCATCGTCTTTCCTGCTACTTCTACTACGTAAGCAATGCTCTGCTTGCTGCCTTCCGGCATCTCGTCAAGGTCCGGTCCGATTACTTCAATCTTGTGATCCTCAACCTCGGAAGCCTCACACGTACGAACCAGCTCACAGCAGTCTACTCTGGAACCGTCAAACTCTACCTGCATATCGCCGCGGCGGATGATTTCGCCCTCGAATGCGGATGCAAACGCTACCGGGATATCAATATTTGTAATTTTGATCTTGATGTCTCTTGCCTCAAGAGAGGTTGCATTGAATTTGGAAACATCCGGCTGTACGATCAGGCTCTTCGGAACCTTGATGTTTACTGCTTCTGCAGTCGCAACGTCGTTTGTAACTACCGGGAAACCAAGTGCAATTGCACCAGCACCACAAGCTACGATTACCGGATCAAGTGCGCCAAGTGCATTTACAAATGCCGGTACGCGCTTGAAGGTGTACTCCATCAGACCAGCTGCATCGCCGCCCTGAATGTTACCGAAGATCAGAGCTGCCCTTACTGCAACGGATACGACATGGATGACTGATGTTACATCCTTGCCAAGCGGGATGACACGTACGTTTGCACCTGTCTTGTATCCCATCTCTTCGCACTGGTCGATGATTCCGCCAACCAGAGTAACCAGAATACCCTGTGCCTGATAGCTCTTTACAAGAGCAACACCTTCTTCTGCAGTCGGAGCTGCGCCAAGGATAACTGCCACACCCGGGATATCGCCTGTTACAAGCGGTACGCCAAGCTCACGGATAATTGCATCGCCAAGATGTCCATAGCACGGCTCTGCATACGGCGTCGCGCCATCCATATATTTCAATACTTCAATAAACTCTGCGCAAAGAGCTGTTGCAACACCTGACATAAATACGTCATTCAGTCTTTTTTCTCTTGTCATAAGCGTTTTTACTACGCCAAGAGCCTCTTTTAATTCACCAAGATTTCCAACCTTGGTTCCTGTCACGCCATAGTAGCACGGCAGGCTGTATGCGGTATCCGGAAATGCAACCGGCTTGTCAGCGCCGTATTTCTCAATCGCGTCATTGATGGCTGACTCTGTCAACCCGTATACCGTATCGTTTCCGCTAAAAACAACATCAAATAAAGTCACTGTTCTACCTCCACTAAACTTTTAAAGTTATAATCTAACACAGACTGCTGTCAGTTTTCATCTGCTTTATCGATCAGTTCTTTGATTTTCCTGATTTCATCCACAGCAGATTTGCTGTAATCATACGGAGAAGCGCCGTTTCGGTCTGCGTCGATTACTTCTGTATTGTAATGCACAAAGCCGAGCAAATCCTCCTCAGGAATTCTGGAACGGACAAATTCTTCGTCTTTCTCATCCCGAACCTTATTGGCCACCACACGTACCTGCTTTACGCCAAGCTCACTGGCCAGCCGTTTTACGTTGCGGTACGTCTGAATGCTTCTGGCTCCGGGCTCAATCACAACAACAAACTGATCCATTCCGCTGGTCGTGCCGCGTCCCAGATGCTCAAGTCCGGCCTCCATATCAAGAATTACCACGTCCTTCCGATGGAGCACCAGATTATTGATAATCCTTTTCAGCATCACATGCTCCGGACAGACACATCCGCTTCCGGCTGTATCTACCGTTCCAAGCACAAGGAGTCTCACTCCTCCGAATACCTTTCCATACGTATCCGGAATATCACTCACTTTCGGATTCAGACTGTAGAACTGGTTTCCCTGTGTCGCTCCGGTCCTTTCCTCGATCAGTTTGCGCATTTTGGTAATCGGTACAATCTGCGCAAGCTCTTCATCTGAAAATCCAAGGGCCAGTCCCAGATTCGCATCCGGGTCCACATCCGCGGCAAGAACCTGTCGTCCTTCCTCCGCATATAATCTTGCCAGGGTCGCAGCAAAGGTGGTTTTTCCCACCCCGCCTTTCCCGGTAACAGCAATCTTCATGTTTTCGTCACCTCATAATCCGCTTGGACTGATGATTAGATTCCGATCGCTTCACGCTTCTCTTCGATTCTCTCAATCATCTTGTCAACAAGCTTTTCAATATCTGTCTCAACTGTATAAGCAGCCTCTACCCAGTCTCTGATACCATTTGTCAGAAGACCTGCCACCTGATCGGAACCGCTTACATACGGGTCAACGCCAAGGAAAGTATCAATACCTGTACCTACTACGTAGTTACCGATGGATACGGCCTTCTCAGACATCCACTCCGGAGCACAGCCAACAACCGGAAGCTGGGAAATATTCAGTCCGGAATCCTTTGCCAGCGTAGCAACCAGAACCATCATACGGCTGATATCAACACAGGAACCCATGTGAAGTACCGGCGGAATGTCTGCCAGCTCACATACTCTCTTCAGACCTGCGCCGCAGAGATCTTTTGCTCTCTTATCCATCAGTCCTGCTTTTGCTGCTGCCTGTGCGGAACATCCGGAAGCAACCACGATGATGTCGTTTGCGATCAGCTTCTTCATCAGCTCAATGTGAGCGGTATCCGGACGGATCTTCGGATTGTTGCAGCCTACCATGGCAACTGCACCACGGATAACACCGGAGGTAATACACTCGATGAGCGGCTTTGTTGTGCCTGTCACATCCAGCTGTGAGTTTGTAACACCGTCAAGCGTCTTAACAATCGCCTCTACAGAGTAGCCAACTGTAGCTTTCTGTTTCATATCCGGAATGTGTACAAGCTCCGGCTTTCTGTTCTTGAAGTTTTCAATTGCCATCTTTACGATTGCCTTTGCATTTTCAGCAGCTGTCTCTGCTGAGAAACGGATGTATTCGGAATCCGGCATCTGTGCAATCGGAGAAGTTGTGACGAATTTTGTGTGGAAGCACTTGGAAAGAGGCCCGAGTGCCGGGAAAATACACTGTACGTCAACAACGATTGCCTCACAGGCACCTGTCAGTACAACGTTTTCCTGCTGCAGGAAGTTACCTGCCATCGGAATACCGCGGCGCATAGCTACTTCGTTTGAAGTACAGCATACACCGGAAACGGTGATACCCTTTGCTCCCATTTCTTTTGCATATGCGATCATTTCCGGATCATCTGCATACTCACAGATCATCTCAGAAAGTGACGGATCGTGTCCGTGTACAACGATATTGACATTCTCCGCTACCATAACGCCAAGGTTTGCTTCCGTGTCGATTGGCTTCGGAGTACCGAACAGTACGTCAGAGAACTCTGTACCAGCCATGGAACCGCCCCATCCATCAGCAAGACCTGCACGCAGAGACTGACGGATCAGTGCTTCCGGTTTGGAAGAGCATCCCATATGGGACATATGTAAGGAACAGGAAACCTCACGGTCAATTGCACGCGGAGCAACTTCTTCTCTCTTCCAGATTTCCTGTGTATGCTCCGGAAGACGATTCATGAAGTTCTGGAAACCAAATACTTTTCCGTATTCTTCCAATCCCTTGTATGCCATCTCATGAGCAAGATCATAGATATCTTTGCCTTCTGTCTCAACGCCCCACTCTTTTGCGATGCG
>CAOJHI010000266.1 GCA_948436005.1 uncultured Lachnospiraceae bacterium | reverse complement strand
TGTGCTCTTCCGATCTCACGATGCGGAGGCCCTCGAGAATTCCGCGGTTTTCGTTCTGCATCAGACGGTCATCACAGGTGATATAGGGCTCACATTCGGAACCGTTGGCAATGACATAATCGATAGATTCCGGATTTTTGCAGGACAATTTTACATGAGTCGGGAAACCTGCGCCGCCAAGACCGACAATTCCGGCTGCCTTCACAGCGTCTAATATGTCCTTGCTGGAAAGGGTTCCGTCATGTGGAGTTCTTCCGATTCCCGGGACAGGAGTGTACTGCCTGTCATTTTCGATGACGATGCAGGTAGCTCTTGCGCCGGAAGCGGTGTGGCGCTCTTCAATGGCTTTTACCTTTCCGGAACAGGAGCTGATTATATTTGCGGACACAAAACCATCCGCTTCAGCAATTATCTGTCCGGCAAGTACGAAGTCACCTTTGGCCACAACTGGCTTTGCGGGTTTCCCGATATGCTGATTGATGGGGAATACGAGATCACCTTTTGGAAAATAGGTTGCAACTGGCTTTCCAAGTGAACAGGATTTGTGTTCGGGAGGATGAATACCGCCCCGAAATGTTTTAAGTTTCATATGTTACCTCCTTGTCTTGTCAGTAGAGCCGGACTTTTTGGGGGAATCCGGTTTTGACTTGTTTTTGTACTCAGAAGCTGTTTCAAATTCAGATTCATTTTCAGATTTATCTTCAGATTCGGTTTCCGTTTCAGAGTCAGTTTGGGATTCTGTATTTTCAGTGCGTGTTCTGCTGTTCAGTATGCCTGGAAGAAAGAGGGAGGTCAGATCATCAACTCCTTCAGCGGCAGAGTTACCTTTGTTTTCTTTGGCCTGCGTGATGCAGTCATTCAGTGCCTCTTTGAATGCATCAGAGGTAATGGTAGCGCCGGAGATGCCGTCAAATTCAGCTGATTGGGCAGCAAGAGCTTTTCGGATCAGGACTTCGCCGGATTCAGCACCAATTCTGGACGTTTCTCCTGAAACGTCAGTCGAAATTTTGATAATTCTTTTTTCATTAAAAATAGCTGACACAGTAATTTCACTCGAAATACCGGAAGCGGTAGCAGAGTAGGTGCCAGGCCCGAATTTTACTGTTTCTGACGCAGCATCTTTATCGGATTTGGTTGTAGGTTCTGTTTCTGTTTCCGTTTTTGTCTCTGTCTCCGTTTCTGTCTCCGTTTTTGTCTCTGTCTCTGTTTCCGTTTTTGTCTCTGTCTCCGTTTCTGTTTCCGTCTCCATTTCTGCTTCTGTCTCTGTTTCGTTGATGATTTCTATTTCAGGACTGGGGGTTGACTCTATTTTAATATTATCGAGGTCTGTTGGAGTGGCAGAAGCTGTTATCTGCGGAGCGTCAGCGGACGGATACGCATTTTTTGAATGAATACTGTCAATACTGTATTCCCCAATGCTCAGAATTCCAAGGCTCGCCGCAATGACGGCGCCTGTTGTCAGTCCTTTCAGAAAGGTGGTTTGCGATATTGTTTCCTTTCCCATTTTTCTTTTCCTTTCCTTTTCCTGGTTTTGGTGATTACAGAAAGGGCATTGTCATTCCTGTAAAAGCGCCTGTTACCAGGGATAGATTGTTAAAAGTTAGGCAAAATATACAATAAACTCTTTTTAGAATAGCAGAGTTTTGTCTTTTTTTCGCCAGATAATTTTTGGTATTTAGTGGATAATATTTGTTTTTTAGAGAAAAATATACAATGATTATGAGAGAAAAATAGAAAGAATACGGAGATAATTCTGGTAATATTCGCTAACAACAGGATTGACAAAAGAACTATGGGATGATATCGTAACAACTATTGATCTTTTAGATATCCGGAATAGAAAGAATCGAAACTTTACGACTGCAAGTTGCGAGTGTGGGAACGGAGCGTTACATGGAAGATGTGATGAAACGATATGAGCTGGAGGAAAAGATTTTGCAGGACATCCGGAAAGGAAATCTGTATCAGGTACTTCAGACGCTTCATTTGAGAAATGCAATGGGAGCTCCGGGCCGACTGGAGGATAGACTGGCAGATTGGAAATATGATCTGATCCGGTTTATCTCTGTCATATTTTATGAGTTTCGCAGGCTTCACGTAATTGATTTACTGTTGGACGATATTTATTCAGAATTTACCCAAAAGCTATATGCAGCAGTGCGCGTGGATGAATGTAAACGGATTACAGAGGGAACTGTGACCCGGCTGTGTGAATTGAATTCACTGCGTGCTATCTACGGGTATTCCCCACTGGTGCAAAAGATTATTCAAAAGGTTGATATGGATTTGAGTGAGGTGCTGACGCTGCAGTATTTTTCGGAAAGCCTGAATGTAAATCCGTCGTATTTGTCTCACTTATTCCGGCGCGAGACGGGAATGACAATTACGGATTATGTGACAGAACAGCGGATGAAATGTGCAGCCGAGCTGCTCTTGACGACACGGAATCCGGTTAAATTGATTGCAAAGCAGGTGGGAATCACAGACGTACATTATTTCAGCCGGCTGTTTAAGAAAAAGACTGGGAAAACTCCTTCCAGGTACAGGGAAGAGCAGGGATAACAGCGTGATCGCTGGATTTGGCAGAAATTGCCAGAAAGATTCGCTTCTTGTGCTTTGGAGTTTTCAGGCAAGTAGTATTCGGAGAACTGCAGAAAGATATGTTTTCTGCAGGGCGGTATGTTCGGTTAATAATTCACTGTAGGAAAAATAAAGCTGATTTTCTTCATAAGAATGTTTGAAGATGGGGGATACGATCTCTTCTGGCTGCGGGAGAAAGGTTCCGCTTTTTTTTATGTAACAATTTGAGGCTTTGGCCGGTGTGCGGCAGGTTTTATCAACAAAAGCAGCCACACTTTTGTGGATGGCCTGATCTTCAACCGGAAGATAATAATAGTTTTTATAATCAGAAAAGAAATGAAACAGGGTTCCTTCATAAACTGGAAGAGACAGAGTACCATGTATGCCTTCTGCGGTCAGCTCATAATCAGAATAAAAGGATTTAGCTGAAGTTCGGTCAGGTCTGCTCTTTTGTCCGCAGAGAGAAAAAGGGATCGGGACAGCATCTGATAAAGAGAAAGTAAAGTGCAGCCTGGTATTTTCCTGAAAATCGCAGGAACTGACAGCTTGAATAGCTCCATCACGAAGTTCAAGATAAGCAGCCATGCAGATAAGCTTTGTCATCCCAAGCATATCATCATGGTTGTGTAAGAGCAGAAGGGTCTGCAGGCGCGCAGAATCAGACAGCTTTTTGTGGCTGTTGCGGCGGATTTCGGTGTATTCATGGAACAGGGATACCATGTCCTTTCCGGTCAGCTGATCTTTGCGTTTCCAGCCAAGGAACGTCTCCAGATTTTGCTGTTTCATGTGTTCGAGTGACAGCAGCTTTCCAAGGGGGCGGAAGGTCCGGTACAGGTCGAGAGAACGGAGCCGGTCAAGGGCATGAGGCAGATGGAGGATTTGTGCTTTTTTGGTGAGATAGGGCAGATCAAAGGTGCTGCCGTTAAAATGAATCAACGTCTCATATCTGGCAGCTGTGTCCAGAAAAGTACGAAGCAGCTGGTATTCGTCATCCGCGTCCTCTGCCAGCAGCTGTGTCAGTTTCCAGCAATCGTTATCCAGATACAGCATTCCAATTAAGAAGAGTGTGGAGGATGCCGGAGAAAAGCCGGTTGTCTCAATATCAAAAAAGAGGCTGCTCTTTGGGGAGTAGCCCAGAAATTCATGGTAAGTGGCAAAGTAATCAATGGTTTCTGTAATGATAATCATTAAATTTCGGTTCCTTTTAATTTTGATTTTGTGGAAATCCGCTGGAATAACGGATTTCTTTTTCTTCTGTAATAAACATTGCTTCTGCATAGTCAAGGGATTCAATCAATTCCATACCTTTGTCCGGGCCCAAAACAAAACAGGTGGTGCTCAGG
>CAOJHI010000265.1 GCA_948436005.1 uncultured Lachnospiraceae bacterium | reverse complement strand
ATGGAATCTGGATTCCATAACCCCTGCTAATTCACCAGCACCTTTTGAGCAATGAGAGCAGCCACCGTGTTGTATTTTTGCAGAGTAACCCATTAACTTTAAAATAAAATAAGAAAGAGAATAGGTTTGCCTGTACCATAGAAGCGCCACTAACTTAAATGCGATACATAGCGGTGGCTGCTCTCATTGCTCAAGGGGATATGTAATTATTACAAAACAGAAAAGTGCGCTGATGCGCACAGCGGCCATCAGCCGGATACTGGTGGAACAAAATCTTAAAAACCAAATTGGAAATAAAATCTAAAGGCATTCAATACAGAAAACCTGCCGCCGGCAGCTTTTCTGCATACAATGGGTTCAAAAGCAGCCGGAAATTATTTTCCGGTTGCTTCTTTTAACGCTTTTGCAAGCTGATCCGGGCAGGATGTGGATTTGTAGCCACAGTGGATTCCTTCAATACGGGAGATCGCTTCGTCTACGTCCATGCCTTCAACCAGGCGGGAGATTCCTTGCAGATTCCCACTGCATCCGCCGACGAAATCCACGTTTCGTATTATATTGTTCTCAATATCAAACTGAATCAACTTCGAACACACTCCCTGGGGTTTGAACTGCATATCTTTCATCCTCCTTTATATTCAATCATTTTAGTGTCCGCTCATGCGGATTAGATAAAAAGTACCATGACCCTATTATAACAGATATTTTCTGTTTGAAAAGTCTAAAAAATTTTTACGGGAAAAAAACTGAATTTGGTGGTTACTGTTCACACGGTGTCGTGCACCTGCTGCACGGCATCCGGCCAATTCAGTGATGGGGCGGGCATCCAGCCTCTCGCCGTCAGGCGACTTTTCAATGGGCTGGATGCGTTACAGTTCGCGGCCGGTTGGGCCGTGAACTGTAACATTTGGTGCTGGATGGCCGCCCTATCACACTGGCCCGGCAGCAAAAGAAAAATGTTTTGCTATTGTAAAGTGCATCATATATAATGATATTAATATAATGCATTATTCATGACAATTTTACGTTGACGGTTAAAGGCAATGAATTTGCTATTCAGCCGGGATATGTATGAAACCATTAGCTTAAGGATTAGACCAGCTGATATAGCGTAGATTTGTGCAGGCTTTCTGTATGGATAGGCTGTGAGAACAGGAGGAATTGGAGAATGAAATATGCGGATCGTATTTCAGAAATGATAAATGCATTTTCACCGGAACCGCTGAAGGCGGAGCAAATGGAGCAGTTTTACTGCAGTGATACGATGGAGTACCGTATGAGCGACAAATATAGCTCTCCCATCGAGGATATTTTTGACGCATGCCAGGAACCGGGAGGGCATAATGCGTTTTTGCTGCTTGGACACAGGGGATGCGGCAAAAGTACGGAGCTGAACCGGATGTCTGCGGAATTTGCGGGAAAAGGTTATCAGGTGAGGACGATTACATGCAGTATGGATTTGGATTTATTTAATATCGTGTATTCGGATCTGTTTATTCTGATGGGAGAAGCGCTGCTGAAAATTGCGGAAGAATCCGGATGCAGTATCGATATGGAAATTCTGGATGATATTATGAACTTTTGGGATGAAGGGGTGGAAACCGTGATGTCTCAGGAGGTGGAAACGGCATCTCTGGAGACAGGGATATCTGCGGAAACACCGGAGATTCTGACAAAACTTCTGAAACTGTTTGCAAAAATTAAAGCGGATTTGAAATTTAATGAGGAGATAAGAAGGGAGTACCGGAAAAAAATAAGTGTGCGTTCCAGTGAGTGGATCAGGCTGCTAAGCCATGTGTCAGCGGAAATTGCAGAAAAGGCGGAGGGAAAACGGCCGATCATCATTTTTGAGGATCTGGATAAGCTTAACCCGGAGGATGCCTGGAAGATTTTTTATAATTATGCAGCGATTTTGTCCGGTATGCCTTTTCCGGTAATCTATACATTTCCGATCGGACTTTCATATGATGCCAGATTTTCAGCAATGGAAAGCTATTTTATTACAAAAACACTGCCTATGATTAAGATTGAAACGCTTGATGGAGAACTATTTCATGATGGAATCGACGTGATACGGGAAATTGTGAAAAGAAGGGCGGATTTGAAGCTGTTTGAAGAGAAGGTACTGGAGCATTTGATCCAATATACCGGAGGCTCACTGCGTGATCTGTTCCATGCGGTCAATGCATCGTCAAAAAGGGCCGAACGCAGGGAAAGCGACGTTATTTCCATGGAAGATGCCGAGCGGGCGTTGGAAGAACTGAAAACGTCTTTGACCAGACGGATTGAGAAAAGGGATTATTCATTTTTGCTGAATATTTATGAGGGCAGTAAAGAGATGATTGAGGATAAGGAGATGCTGCTGAAAATGCTTCAGGCATCGGTTGTGCTCGAGTATAATGGAACCCGCTGGCATAATGTCCATCCTCTGGTAGTGCGTTTTTTTAAAGAGCAGGGGTTGATTCAGGATGTCAGAAAGTAAACAGGATGGATTTAAGGCGTTGGGATGGATCTTGAACAAATCTGAGTCGGGGCTGTTTCTGGCAGTTGCAGGAGAAAAACAGCAAACGGAGATCAGAGAGGTTTATCAGGCGGGGCGGGTGGGGATCTATGACTATAGACAGCATCCGGAAAGATATGCATTCCAAAGGCTGAATGAATGGTTTGATTCTTTGCCGACGGTTCGGACATTTTTGATTTTCAATTTTCAATTTGCGGTTCAGGGCCCGGAGGACTTGAAACGTTTAAATTTCAGCCGTGATATGCTGGCCGGACTGGGGAAAAATCTGATTTTCTTTACGACTGGCTATGGGGATGAACAATTATCCCGCGGGGCCTACGATTTTTATTCATTTATAAAATTAAAAATTATTTTCACGGAACATGAGATGTCCATGAAGCAGGAACCGCTTGATAACAGTGAGAAATTATTGCTTCGCGCAGAGAAAATCCGAAAAGAGTTGTTTGGGGAGGATCATCCGCAGACAGGAAAGGCTTATTATGAGCTGGCCTGCATGTATCAGAAGAAAGGAATCTATACAAACGCTGAGAAATTATATAAAAAAGCATTGGATATACGGAAAACAGTATTTGGAGAAAATCATCCGGACACTGCGGCCTGCTGTGCCGGTTTGGCTTTTGTATTTGGCAGGGAAGGAAAATATAGGGATTCGGAAGAATTGTATAAACGTGCTCTTGCCGTATATGAAATTGTGCCGTGGGAGGAGTGTCGGGATCTGGTGAAAGCCTATAAAGGTCTATGCTGTATATACAACAGGCAGGGACGATTTAAAGAATCGGAAGAACTGCTGAGAAAGGCTGTATCTGTGCAGGAGAAATATCTGGGAGAGAGGCACCTGGATACGTTGAAGAGCTATTGCGATCTTGCATCCGTATGCGATAAAACGGGCAAATATGCAGAAGCTGAAGAGTTCTATCAGAAAGCGCTGTCTGCAGGCGAAGAAGTCCTTGGAGAGGGATCTGCAATTATGGCAAAATGTTATTGCGGCCTTGCCGATGTATATGAAGGGCAGGAACAATATCAGACAGCGGAAGAATTTTATAAAAAGGCGTTTGAGATTGAGGAAAAGGCGCTGCCGGAAAATTATGTGGACAGAAGAAAATGCTGCAGCAGTCTGGCGCAAATGTACAAAAAGCAGGGAAGATATCAGGAAGCAGAAAAATTTTATAAAAAAATCGTGGAAATAGATGAAAATTCAGTGGGCAAAAATGACATGGCAACGGCAGGGAGTTATTATGATCTGGCGCATATATATGAAAAGCAGGGATTGTACACTGAGGCCGAGGAGTGGTACAGAAAGGCATTGAACTTCAGCGAAAGCGTATCAGGGGAATATGATCCGTTTACCATATCCATCTATCATAACCTTGCTGCTGTGTGTACGGAATTGGGAAAATATACCGAAGCAGAAAGATTGTTTGA
>CAOJHI010000264.1 GCA_948436005.1 uncultured Lachnospiraceae bacterium | reverse complement strand
CTTATATCAGTGAAAAGTTTCTTCCGGGCATTTTGATCGGTTATATCAGTGAGCTTGAAAATGATGCCAACAATCTGACAAAATCCGGGTATATTACGCCAGTGGTAGATTTCCGTCATCTTCAGGAAGTTCTGGTTATTCTGGAATTAAAAGAATATTCAGCGCAGGATCTGACGCCGGCGCCTGCAGGAGGCAGCGGTGCAGCAGAACCTGGTCAGACTGAATCCGGACAGACGGAGACAGAACAGTCTGAAAGCGAGACAGCGGCTTCGCAATAGGTGATCGCTGGGCTTGCCAGCGTATCAGGCAGAGCGGAAAATGAATGCGCTGAAAGGAGAGTTTTATGCGACGCAAGATTGTAACAGCATTGTTGATTCTGGTATGTATTCTTCTTCAGTCTACGGTCTGCCAGATGATTTCGATTGCTTCTATTAAACCGAACCTTCTTATTATCCTGATTGTTTCTTTTGGTTTGATGAGAGGCCGCAGAAGCGGCATGATGATTGGATTTTTCTGTGGTCTTCTGACAGATTTGTTTTTTGAGAGTGTTCTTGGCTTTAATGCGATTATTTACATGTGGGTTGGTTATTTCAGCGGCTATTTTTACCGTATTTTTTACGATGACGATATCAAGACACCGCTGTTTCTGATTTCAGTCAGCGATGTGACTTATGGAATTGTGCATTATATTTTCCGGTTTCTGCTGCGGGGACGAATTGATTTCTTTTACTACTTCGGGCGTATTATCCTGCCGGAGATGTTTTACACATTGATGCTCACGATCATCTGTTACAGAGTGCTCTATATGATTAACCGAAAACTGACGATTGCCGACAAAGGAGGAGTTGACAGCTTTGTTTGACGAGATGAAAAAAAGCATGAAAAAAGCAGTAAATTCACGCGTTGTTGTTATGGTGGCCGTGTTTGTACTGCTGTGTACTATACTTCTGGAGCGTTTATTTCAGCTTCAGATTGTATCAGGGGAAAGTTATCAGAATGATTTTTCACTTTCTATTATGAAAGAACGTTCTCTTCCAAGTTCCCGCGGGAATATCTATGACCGAAACGGAAAACTGATTGCATACAATGAGCTTTCGTATTGTGTGACTTATGAAGACAGTGGGACATATGCGAGCACGCACAATAAGAATCTTTCCGTGAACAGTATTTTATATCATGTCATTAAACTGATCGAAGAGCAGGGAGATTCCATTGTTAATGATTTTAAGGTTATACTCACAGACGACGGCACATACGAATACAACGCTTCCGGATTTACCTTAAACCGTTTTAAAGCGGATTTGTTTGGGGAAGCCTACATTGAGAATCTGAAGGAAGAGCAGCTTAATATTACGGCGCCTGATCTGATTAAATTACTCTGCAATGAAAAGAATTACGGAATTCTCGACCCAAAGATCACGGAAAAAGAACGTGAGAAATACGGGCTTCCGGAAACCTATACTGATAAAGAAATTCTTCAGCTTGTGTCACTTCGTGCCTCAATTGCAGCCTACAGTTTTCAGCGGTATCAGACAGTGACAATCGCACGTAATATCAGTGAACAGACTATGGCCAGACTTCTGGAAAATATCGCTGCTTTTCCAGGCATTGATATCTCAGAAGAATACAGAAGAGTTTATACGGATGCAGAATATCTGGCTCCGCTGATTGGCTATACCGGAAAAATATCAGCAGAAGAGCTGGAGGAGCTGAAGAAGGAAAACAGCAATTATACAGCAAATGATATTGTTGGGAAAACAGGTCTTGAGAAGGTTCTTGAGACAACGCTGCAGGGTGATAAAGGTTCAGAGGTAATTTTTGTTGACAATCTTGGCCGTGTGCAAAGCGTGGATTCCCGGGTGGAGCCTCAGGCTGGAAACGATGTACGGCTGACGATTGATATGGATTTGCAAAGGGCTGCTTACAATATTCTGGAGCAGTATATCGCAGGTATTGTGTATGCCATGACGATTAATGAGGAACAGTTTAAGGAATGGCTTACTTCTGCTGACCAGGTACGTATTCCGATTTATGATATTTATTATGCGCTTTTTGAGAATAATGTGCTTGATGTCAGCCATCTGAAAGCATCGGATGCGTCTGCAAATGAAAAGCATGTATATGACGCGTTTCTGGTAAAGGCGGCAGAAATTTTCAGTATCATTAAGAATGAACTTTTATCGGATCAACCGACTGCGTACAAAGATCTGAAAGAAGCCTATGAGCTGGGCGAGCAGTATCAGGTATACATGTCCTACATTGTAAAGGATATGCTGATGAAGGGAACTGGTATTCTGAATGAGTCCGCGATTGATAAAACAGATCCAACGTATATTGCATGGACAGAAGAGGAGAGCATCAGTCTTAAAGAATATCTGACTTATGCGATTTCCAAGAACTGGATTGATATCACGAAGGTTGCAAGCGATACGCAGTATATGGATACCCAGGAGATGTACACAGCTCTGGCTGATTACATTGCAGATTATCTCTATGAGGACGATAATTTCTGTAAGCAGGTGTACCGTTATATGCTGCAGGAAAACCGCATTTCCGGTGCAGAAATCTGTGTGCTTCTGTTCGACCAGGGGATTCTTGAGATGGACACAGAGGATTATGAAAACCTTCTGAACGGTTCATTGAGTGGATACGATTTTATTCGCGAAAAGATATACAATCTGGAGATTACGCCTGCGCAGCTTGCCGTGACGCCGTGTTCCGGATCAATTGTACTGACAGACCCGAATTCCGGAGATGTGCTGGCGTGTGTGACATATCCGGGATATGACAATAACCGACTGGCTAATGAGATGGACACTGCTTACTTTAACAAGCTGAATATGGATAAATCGTCTCCATTCTACAGCCGGGCAACGCAGGAGGCAATCGCTCCTGGTTCTACGTTCAAGCTGGTATCTTCGGTTGCCGGAATTATGGAAGGCGTTGTCAATTTAGGAGAAGGCATTGGATGTACCGGAAAGTTTGACCTTTTGCAGGATGAGCATCCGGTCAACTGCTGGAATACAGGGGGACACGGTGTCCTGACGCTGGAGGGTGCGATTAAGGAATCCTGTAACTATTTCTTCAATACGATCGGATACCGTCTGGCCACAGTGAACGGTGATTATGACGATGACACCGGCGTTGCAGCGCTCACAAAATATGCAGCCATGTTTGGACTTGACGAGACATCCGGTGTGGAAGTGCCGGAGAGCTCGCCGCATATCTCCAAAAAGGATGCTGTGCGTACGGCAATGGGACAGGCCGACAACCTGTTTACAACGACACAGCTGGCACGTTACGTCGGAGCAGTGGCAAACAGCGGTACCTGTTACTATCTGACTCTGGTAGACTCGATCACGGACTCTGCCGGAAGTGTTCTGGAAAAGAACGAGGCAAAGATACGGGATGTTATAGAGCTTCCGCAGGAACTGTGGACGACGATTCATGCCGGTATGCGTGGAGTGGTAACGAATCATGCAGTGTTCAAGAATTTTACAGGCGTTGCCGTTGCCGGAAAGACAGGTACCGCGCAGGTCAGCACCGATGTGCCGAACCATGGAGTATTCGTCGGATATGCACCGTACGATAAAGAGCCGGAGATTGCGATTGCAGTTCGTATTGCGAATGGTTATACATCCGCAAATGCTGCGCTGGTAGCAAGGGATACGATTTCTTATTATTATGGCCTTCAGCCGGAGGACGAGCTGATTATCGGACATGCTTCCACCGCATATGAGAATTATGACGTTAACGATTAAAGGATTGAATTCTGTATTTTCGCAGGGAGAAGAGTTATGGGGCAGAGTGCAGTTATCATTAAGAGCAATCCATATGGGCTGGTTTTGATGCTGAATCCCGATTTGCCGTTTGAGGAACTGCTGATGGCAGGGGGTGAGAAATTCGGCGCCGCTGCCGGGTTTTTCAAAAAAGCCAGCCTTGCACT
>CAOJHI010000263.1 GCA_948436005.1 uncultured Lachnospiraceae bacterium | reverse complement strand
CTGTTATCATGGGCATTCGGATGCACTGCTGGTACAGGCCGGTTCGGGCGTGATGACAGCAGGGATTCCGGACAGCGCGGGAGTGCCGAAAGGTTGTACCATGGATACGCTGCAGGCAGTATACAATGATGCAGGTTCCGTGGAGCAGCTGTTTGAACAGTTTCCGGGAGAGATTGCAGCTGTGATTGTAGAGCCGGTGGGCGCGAATATGGGGGTTGTACCGCCAAAGCCCGGCTTCCTTGAAACACTGCGCAGCCTGTGCACGAAAAACGGCGCCGTACTTATTTTTGATGAGGTGATCACAGGCTTCCGGCTTGGCTTTACCGGCGCGCAGGGATATTTCGGCGTGGATGTCGACCTTGTGGCTTACGGAAAAATTATCGGAGCAGGAATGCCGGTAGGAGCTTACGGCGGCCGGCGCAAAATCATGGAGGGTGTCGCTCCGGTGGGCCCTGTATATCAGGCAGGGACACTCAGCGGCAATCCGGTTGCGATGGCAGCAGGACTTGCACAGCTTACGATTTTGAAGGAGCAGCCGGAAATTTATACAAAGCTGAATGAGACAGGCGACTGGTTTTACGGAGAAATAAAACAGATTCTGAAAGAAACAGAATTCTGTGCGCAGGCCATATCGTGCGGTTCGCTTGGCTGTATCTTCTTTACCGATGTTCCTGTTTGTAATTATGAGACAGCAAAGACGTCAGATACGTCAATGTACGCATCGTATTTCAGATATATGCTTTCAAAGGGCGTCTATCTGGCGCCGGCACAGTTTGAAGCAATGTTTCTGTCAGCGGCACATACGAAAGCAGAGCTGGATGGCGTGCTGGAACTCATGCATGAATTTTTTGCTATGTGACGAAATGTTTAGGGAAACCGGTGGAGCCTTTTAGAAAGTATGGCTGGAAGAATTAGGAGACAGAAGAGGTGAACCAGAATGCTGCATGTAATTACCGGAGGGAGCGGCAGTGGAAAATCGGCATACGCGGAAAGCCTGGTGCAAAAAACAGGCCCCGGAAGACGAATTTATATTGCGACAATGATTCCTTACGGGGAAGAGGGACGGCAGAGAGTTCTGCGGCACCGGGCACTGCGAAGGGAGAAGCAGTTTGAAACTGCAGAGTGCTATACCAGTCTCGTACAGCTTGATCTGGGAGGCTATGCGGATGCGGTTCTTCTGGAATGCATGTCAAATCTTGTTGCAAACGAGATGTTTGAGCCGGATGGGGCAAAGGAGCACACAGTGGATGCGGTGTGCAGAGGTGTGCAGCGCCTGCTTCAGCAGACCGGAGCTCTTTTTGTTGTGACAAATGAAATTTTTTCGGACGGGGTTTCTTATGATACAGAAACCGCTCTCTATCTGGAACGGCTGGGAGCTGTGAATCAGAGACTGGCACAGATGGCGGATACGGTGACAGAGGTTGTGTGCGGAATTCCGAATGTGGTGAAGGAGCGGCAGGATGAAACGGTGTTGGAACAGTCTTAATATTGCAGTTTCGATGTATTCGAGACTTCCGGCCATGCAGTGCGATTGGTCAGAGGAAAACATGAAATACGTGATGTGCTTTTTTCCGTGGATCGGAGCTGTGATTGGGGCTCTATGTCTTGGCTGGGAGTATCTGGCCGGATATCTCGGTATGCACACGCCGCTTCGCACGGTGATTCTGATTCTGATTCCGGTGGCAGTAAGCGGAGGAATTCATCTGGATGGAATGCTTGACACGGCAGATGCCATGAGTTCCTGGCGTCCCCGGGAAAAACGTCTTGAGATTCTCAAGGATTCTCATGCGGGGGCGTTTGCGATTATCACGTGCACGGTTTACTTTTTTCTGCTGTACGGTGTACTGGATATGGTACAGGGGAAACTGGCAGTGACTTATGCATTTACATTTTTCATTTCAAGGGCTCTGAGTGCGTTTTCGGTTGTGACGTTTCCGAAAGCCTCCGCCAAAGGAACCGTGGCAGGATTCTCTAAAACAGCGCAGACGAGGGTGATACAGACAACCTCTGTTCTTTATGTTGTGCTGGGAGCAGCAGGGATGGCGCTTTGGCAGCCTGTATATGCGGCCGCCGCGCTTTTTGGCGCAGGGCTTACGTTTATCTGGTATTATCGCATGGCCATGAAATATTTCGGCGGAATTAACGGCGATCTGGCAGGCTGTTTTTTGTCAGTATGTGAGCTTGTGATGCCGCTGGCGGTTGTGATGGTTTCTCTTTTGATATAGGATTGCGGTATGAGGGAAAAGCCGGACAGGAGAGGCAGAGAGATGGATAAATTATTGGAAATATATAAAAAACATAAAGAAATCATACATTATCTGATTGTAGGTGGACTGACGACGGTTGTAAGCCTTGCGGTTTATTATGGATGTGTACTGACGTTTCTCGATCCAGGAGTTTCTGTGCAGCTTCAGGCGGCAAATATCATTTCCTGGGTTGCAGCGGTTACATTTGCATATTTTACGAACCGCAGATTTGTTTTTGAGAGCGTGCGTACGGACCGGCTTCGGGAAGCGGCGGCGTTTTATGGTTCAAGGGTAACTACGCTTCTGATGGATATGGGAGCCATGTTTTTGATGGTTACATTACTTGGCTGGAATGATAAAATTGCGAAACTGATCGTGCAGGTGCTCGTGACGGTAGCGAATTATATATTGAGCAAATTTCTTGTATTTCGGAAAAAATAGGAAAAGAGAGTAAATGAAAGTAATTATCGGAGGCGCCTGTCAGGGGAAGCTTGCATTTGCGAAACGAGAGTATCAGGCAGCAGATGGATGGGTGGACGGACAGGTATGTAAACTGGAAGAGATCGAAGTCTGCCGCGGCATTTACCATTTTCACGAGTATGTACGGCGGCTGATGGATGACAGAAAAGAGGGGCTCTGGTTTTCCGCGGATCAGAGCATCTTAGGAATAGAGCAGCAGGCGGAGCGTTTTGCTGATCTGCTGTATGAGAAGAATCCGGATATCCTGATTGTATCAAATGAACTTGGCTGCGGAATTGTGCCAATGGAAAAAAGGGACCGTCTGTGGCGGGAGGCATGCGGGCGCGTTTGCACAGCCCTTGCTGCCCGCGCCGATGAGGTGGTGCGCGTGGTGTGCGGCGTTGGCCAGAAGCTCACGGTTCAGGAGGAAGCTCCGGAACTTGTACAGAATAAAATCGGGAAACTTTCTTCCGGGATGATGGAAAATGACGGCGTAAATGATTTACCGGCAAGTGCATGTTTCCCGCTGTTTCTGGATTTGTCCCATACACACCTTCTTGTGGTGGGGGCAGGGCAGATTGCACTTCGGCGCATCCGGGCGCTGCTCGGTTTTGCAGGCAGGATTACAGTGGTGGCGCCGGACGCTGCGCCTGGGCTCTCCGATATCCTGACAGAGACTGTGGAAACGGAGACTGAGAAGGCCTGGGAGGAGAGAAGATTCTGCGAGCCAGATGCAAGAAAGAGAACCAAGGTGGTGTGGGAGCAGAGAAAATTCTGCGAGTCAGACCTGGATGGGAAAATGATGGTTCTGGCAGCGACAGATGACAAAGCACTGAATGCGGAAATTGCAAAAGCCTGTAGGAGGCGTGGAATTCTGGTGAATGTATGCAGTGACGCAGCACTGTGTGATTTTCAGTTTCCGTCGATTGTCCGGGAGGGAGATCTCGTAGTTGGGGTGAACGCTTCAGGACGGAATCACCGACTGGTCAAAGAGACACGGAAAAAAATAGAGGCATGCCTGGGCATAGACGAAGCTGGGAGCAGGTATTGCTAAACGCGATATGAATTTATTTCAGAAAGCAGGTGGATACGATGCAGAATTATATAGCCGGTTCCTGGATTGCTGTGCTGATCGGGTTTGTTGCAGATCTAATTTTTGGAGACCCGTCTGTGTCATGGCATCCGATTTGCCTGATCGGTGCACTGATTGCAAAACTGGAAAAAGGTATGCGCGCGCTGTTTCCCAAAACAAAACGCGGGGAACTGGCGGGAGGAGCCGCGATGGCTGTTCTTGTAGTTTTCATTTCTTCCGGAATTCCGGCAGCGTTGCTTTTTATTTTTTACCGGATTCATTTCT
>CAOJHI010000262.1 GCA_948436005.1 uncultured Lachnospiraceae bacterium | reverse complement strand
GAGCACCATGACCATGACTGCGGTTGCGGACAGCAGCATCACGACCATGACTGCGACTGTGCGCATGAGCATAATAATACTGCACCTGCCGAATCACGTCTCGCGCCTGCAAAGGCTGTTTATCTGCTGGAAAATTTGAGCTGTGCACACTGTGCATCTAAAATGGAAGAAAAAATTAATGCGCTTGATGGTGTGGAATCTGCAACGATTACATACGCTACAAAGCAGCTGCGCCTGAACGCTCCGGATCCGGATGCACTGTTACCGCAGATTCAGAGGATCTGTGCTTCTATTGAATCACAGGTGATTGTACGAAAAAAAGAACCTGACAAAGTAACGGGCCGGACGAATCTGTCGCACACACACGGGATTCCTGAACAGGAACGTTCTGTAAAAAAAGAGCAGAAAAAAGAACGCCTGGAGCTGGCCGGATTGATTGCCGGAGCAGTACTTTTTCTTGCCGGTGTACTCGCCGAGCATCTGGCACCCGCATCCGTGGAGATGTTCCGGCTTCCTGTGTTTGTGGTCGCCTATCTGATTCTCGGTGGGCCTATCCTGCTCGAAGCTGCGCGGAATATTTCGCACGGCCAGATCTTTGATGAGAATTTCCTGATGAGCATTGCCACACTTGGGGCTTTTGCAATCCAGGATTATCCGGAAGCAGTCGGCGTCATGCTCTTCTACCGTGTCGGAGAGTTTTTTGAGCACAAAGCAGTAGAGAGAAGCCGCAGCCAGATCATGGGCGCTGTTGACATGAGACCGGAAACTGTAAATCTTGTGTCCACAGCAGGCATACAGATCATTCCTGCACAGGATGCACAGCCAGGAGATATCCTTCTTGTCCGTCCTGGCGACCGAATCCCGCTCGACGGAACAATTATCGAAGGCAGCAGCCGTATTGATACTTCACCGATTACCGGCGAACCTGTTCCGGTTACTGTAAATATCGGAGACGAAGTTATTTCCGGCTGTGTCAATACTTCCGGCCAGCTAAAAATCCGCGTGGAAAAACCCCTTGCCGAATCAATGGTGACACGCATTCTTGATTCTGTGGAGAATGCAGCAGCAAGCAAGCCGAAAATTGACCGTTTTATTACAAAGTTTGCTAAGATCTATACTCCTTGTGTTGTGTTTGGCGCAGTTGCGGTTGCCGTCCTGCCTTCTTTGTTCAGTGGAAACTGGCATTACTGGATCTACACAGCAATTTCATTCCTCGTCATGAGCTGCCCCTGTGCCCTGGTTCTGAGCGTACCTCTGGCCTTTTTCTCCGGAATCGGCGCTGGCTCAAAAAAAGGAATCCTGTTCAAAGGAGGAGTCTCAATCGAAGCGCTTGGCTCTGTCCGCTCTGTTGTAATGGATAAAACCGGAACCGTTACAAAAGGCGATTTCCGGCTGCAGCGTATTACAACCTGCAGTACCTGGAGTGAAGATGATCTGCTTCGCATCTGTGCAGGCTGCGAACAAAACTCTTCTCACCCGATTGCAGCCAGCATTGTAGCTGCCGCAAAGGAAAAAGGAATTACCTTTACTGCCCCGGAAACGCTTGAGGAAATCGCAGGCCATGGAATCAGTGCTGCCATGCCGGAAGGTCATGTCCTGTGCGGCAACCGTAAGCTGATGGAACGTTTTCATATCGACCTGGCAAAAATGCCTGACGCCTCTTACGGTGCAGAAGTCTTCCTTGCAATCAACGGAGTGCCCGCAGGCTGTATGATAATCTCAGATACCATCAAGCCGGATGCCGTCTCCGCTATCCGCAAGCTCAAAGCACAGGGACTTCATACGGTTATGCTGACCGGAGATTCCCAGGCCACCGCAGATGCTGTAGCGCATGAAACCGGAATTGATGAAGTACATGCAAAGCTTCTGCCGCAGGATAAACTGCAGCTTCTTTCTCAGGTAAGAACTGCACACGGGGCCGTGATGTTCGTCGGCGACGGCATCAATGACGCTCCGGTACTCGCAGGCGCAGATGTCGGCGCTGCCATGGGCAGCGGTGCGGACGCAGCCATTGAAGCGGCCGATGCCGTCTTTATGACCTCTGCAATGGAAGCAATCCCTGATTCAATCGCCATCGCCCGTTCGACCAGCCGGATTGCCATGCAAAATGTGGTATTTGCATTAATCATCAAGCTGATTGTAATCGCACTAGGTCTTGCCGGGTTCGCAAACATGTGGATGGCTGTATTTGCAGACACCGGAGTTGCTATGCTCTGCGTGCTAAACTCAATCCGGATTCTCTATAAAAAATAAAAACATCTTCCTACCCTTGACCATTTTCTGTTTTTCCACTAAAATAGATCGGTAGAGTAAAATACATTCTGATACCAGGTTCTTTGCTGAATGGAAAGAATAGGAGAAACTTATGATTACTTCAAATACAACTTGTCTTGCCGATGAGGAAACTCTGTACCGTGTGGCTGATCTCTTTAAAATATTTGGTGATCCGACACGGATTCGGATTCTCCATCTGCTTTCGGATAAAGAATTATGCGTACAGGATATTGCGGATGGCCTTGAAATGACACAGAGTGCCATCTCTCACCAGCTCCGGATATTGAAACAGTCCGCACTCGTAAAATTCCGGCGCGACGGAAAGACTATCTACTACTCTCTTGCGGACGACCACGTAGCGACCATCCTCATGCAGGGCCTGGAGCACGTATGTGAATAGATATTTCTGAAATGTAAAAACGGGTGAATCGTTCTATGATCTATTTAGATCATGGAGCAATTCACTCGTTTCTGTTATCTGATCTGTGCCTGGTACAAAAATGGAGCGTTGCTCCATAGAAGATTTCTCATCTATTTTGCAGCGCTCCCATTTTATTACTCTTCATTTCTCTTTCGTTTTCCGGCATACCGTGCAGTGCCAAGCATACCTGCCACTGAGAGGGCCAGAAGCAAAAGATAGAGCAGAACCGGCGTTTCATCGCCTGTCTTCACACCGCTTCCGCTGTCTTCAATCATGATATCCTGATCCGTGTGGTCCTCCTCTGTCTGCTTCTGTCTGCTGTAGCCAATGCAAACATCTTCATATTCCTGGCCCGCAAGCTGCCATCTGAGTTCATAGTAGTTCTCTTCTGTTCTTGCCTGCGCCAGCTGCAGGGACGGGCTGACTCCTACTTCGGAATTCTTATTTCCTCCTTCTGCAAAAAGGACATTTGCCTTCTGCTTACATCCTTCTTCCAGAGAAAATACCTTCGTAAAGTTTGTGTCTGACGGCTTGTTCATACGCAGTCTGTACTGATAAGCCTCATTCTCCTCATTGACAATCGGAAGTGCTTTAAAACGGAACTTTCCATTCTTGTCCGTCTTCACAGTCATACCATTATATGGTTCAAAACCATTTCCGGCATTTCTGGCTCCCTGCGTACCTGCAATTTGATAGTCCAGATAAACTGTTTCGCCCTTCAGTACCGTTTCCCCTTTATCGAAGATTCCATTTCCATTCTCATCATCAAAGACAATTCCTTCAATACTTCCTGCTCCATAAGGAACAAGGCCTGCATCCAGTTTCTCTTTCGAATGTCCGTGTGAAACATTATAGCCGCCTACAATATACAGCGCCGGTGTCGTGGAATCAGCACGGTCTGCCAGCACGAACGGAGCCTCGACGTCTTCCAGATAACCAGTCTTTTCATTCAGGCTGTTGTCATTGTTTCCGCTGTCTGCCCGGAACTGTGTCACGCCGTACTGTGGCGGCAGCTCCTCCAGCTTCAGCCTGTAACCATAGACTACTGTCTGGCCTTCCTTCCGCTCAACTGCTTTCAGCCCGTCAAAAGAATACTGTCCGGCAGCGTCTGTTATTGTTTCCAGGTCATTCGTTTCATCCATCTGCTGCCAGTAACCGTTCTGATAGTACAGCCGTTCCAGCTTCAGCGTGATTCCGGCCATTGGCCGTTCCTCATCATGGAGACCATTCTGATCCTTGTCTTCCCAGACAACACCGCTGATATGATGCAGCATCTCCGGAACAATACCTGCATTGTACTGGCTCAGCTGTGTACCTTTGACATAATCATAATGGTCCACAATATACGGCAGATTCGGATTCTTCTCTTCCTCTGTCCGCTCGCCCAGCACAATAAGCTGAGATCGGAAGAGCGTCGTGTAGGGAAAGAGTGTGCGCATATGTGTAGAT
>CAOJHI010000261.1 GCA_948436005.1 uncultured Lachnospiraceae bacterium | reverse complement strand
CTCGACCTTGCCTGCCTCAAAAACAGTGCACCGCAAACGGGTCGCACAGCAGTCTATATCAGAAATATTATCTTTCCCTCCAAGTCCCCGGCAGATCGCGGCAGACATGGATTCTTCTGCTGAAACAACGTCACTTCGGCCATGGCTGCTTTCCTCCTGGCTACCTGTATGGATGCCGTTTTGGCTGCCGCCTCTTCCATCCTGTTCACCCTCGGCACTGCCCTTCTGGCCGGCTGCCTTCCGGGCTTCCACATCACTGCGCCGGTAGAGCTTAATTTCGCTGCCTTCTTCACGGCCGGGCGTTTTCAGGTTCAGTCTGCGTATCAAAAACGAAAACAGTACGTAATACACAACGAAATAACCAACTCCCACTACCACAATCCAAAGCCAGTTCGTTTTCGCATTTCCCTGCAGAATTCCAAATAAAAACAAGTCAATCAGGCCTCCGGAAAACGTCATTCCCACGCCAACCCCGAGCACGTGCATCAGCATATACGCAAGTCCTGCAAAGATACAGTGAAGCACATACAGAACAGGCGCTACGAACAGAAATGTAAATTCAAGCGGTTCCGTGATTCCCGTGATCATGGCAGTAAGCGCAGCTGAAATCAGAAGTCCGGCAACTGTCTTCTTTTTCTTCGGATCTGCAGTACGGTACATTGCAAGAGCAGCGCCCGGAAGCCCGAAAATCATCAGCGGGAATTTTCCGGACATAAAACGC
This sequence comes from uncultured Lachnospiraceae bacterium, assembly GCA_948436005.1. Lineage (GTDB taxonomy): Bacteria > Bacillota > Clostridia > Lachnospirales > Lachnospiraceae > Choladousia. The sequence continues at coordinate 3,448 of CAOJHI010000261.1, read as the reverse complement.
GTGGCGGAAACCGCAAACTGCTGCGTATTGGGATCCGCAAGCTGTGCAAAGAAGATGTTCTGTGCGCCCTCAATCAGTTTCCCGCCTACCTCCAGCGTACCGCCAACCGCAGTCTGCCAGAAGGGCAGATAAAATACATGATGCAGGCCAAACGGAATCAGCAGACGTTCCATCAGTCCGTATACCCAGGTTCCGGCATATCCGGAATTCAGCACAAGATTGCCAACCGCATAGATCGCATTCTGAATCGGAGGCCAGATGAAATACATGAGGATTCCGACTGCAGTGTACACAAGCGCACTGATAATCGGCACAAACCGCGTTCCTCCGAAAAAGGAGAGCACCTGCGGCAGGGAAATACGGTAAAAACGATTGTGAAGCGATGCCACGCCAAGGCCCACAATGATTCCGCCAAAAACCCCCATCTGCAAAGACGTAATACCAACCACGGATGTAACCGCGCCGTCCGGCATAGCCTCTGTTCCTCCATTTATCACAATCATTGCACCGATTGATGCATGCATGATAAAAAACGCGATCGCCGCAGCCAGGGCTGCAACCTCCTTTTCGCGCTTCGCCATACCAATGGCCACGCCCATTGCAAAAATAATGGGCAGGTTCGCAAACACAATGTCCCCTGCCTCACGCATTACCTCAAAAATCGCAAAGAGAACCGTACCTGGCCCCAGAAGCCCTGTCAGACCGTACGTTTCCAGCATTGTTGCATTTGTAAAAGACCCGCCGATACCGAGAAGAAGACCCGCCACCGGAAGAATCGCAATTGGAAGCATAAAGGACCGGCCGACTCTTTGCAGCACACCAAATATTCTGTCTTTCATTTTCACAGCTCCTTTTTATATGAATAAGCAATCGCGAAATAATTTTAGAACCGCACGTCCTGGAACTGGCTTTGAGAAAAATATTTCGCTATTAGTGATTTAGGATTCACCAAATTCGAAGCTGTCATTCATCCGGCATATCAAATGTTTATTTCTTTAAAATTTTTTACAAAAAATATTCCACTAAAGAGGGCGATCAGGTTTGCCATAAAAGATACCAGGAGATTCCAGAGCAGCATAAGCTGCATTTCTCCCTGTGCGCTGCCAAGGATGCGCAGAAGGTTCTGTCTCTGGCGGTTCCACCAGTCTGACCAAAAGGAAAAATCGGACCATTTTGACGGAACCATATCCTGTGGAATACGCAGATACCTCGCAGCCAGCCATAACGCTGCCAGTATAATAAAAAAAGTTGCTGCAAAACAAACGCATTTCTCCCAGGCCGCTGAAGCATTTTTTCCGGCTTTTAAAAAGAAGCAAAGAATGGATACTGCCAGAAAAAGCGGCAGTATCAGAAGAAGGTCTCGTGCCACAACGCCCGGCAGCGTAAACTCGGCAGTCTCACCGGAAAGCGCATTTCGCATTAAAAACTGTTCTGCGCTTCCTGCACTGCTTTTGATCACCTGCAAAGACCAGGCATCTGCAGCTTCCTCCTTTGGCACACGCAGGGAAATAGTATCAAGACATGCGCCATCCTGAGACACTGCCTGCCGTACCATCACACGACGCAGGCTTTCAAAGGTACCGCATACTGTGTAGCTTTTCTCCTGGCACCACACCTGCTGACCCGCTGCCTGCTGTGTTCCGAACAGATCTGCCGCTGTCTGTGTGTCCAGAAAACAGCCGTCCTCCTGCCACGAAAGAGCAACCGTTCCGGACATGACAAGCTCCGGATTTCCTTTGGTGACAATGGTAAGTACACGGCTGCTTTTTCCTGTCTCCCGGCACTTAAGCTCCATGCCTGGCAATTCGCCCCAAAAACAGCTCTGTACAAAATCCTCCTGTTCCTCTTCCCGGACAAGAATCTCCTGTGCGGCCTTCCCTGCAAGCGGCTCCCCTTCCAGCATGACTGTCACGATACCGGACGCTTTCTCCACGCCTCCCAGACAAAACACTGCCAGAAAATAGCAGCCTGCCATTATGAAAAACAAAACAGCGCTCCATAAAATTCTGCTGATACGATTTTTTTTCAATCTTCTCCCCATCCTGTCTTCATTTATCCTGCTTAATCAAAAGGCTGCCACAGTGCGACAGCCTTTTTTGTTTCTTTTCATTTATAAAATATATTATAAAAACTAACCTTCGATTCGAATACGGCTTCCGTCGTCAACTGCTTTATCTGAGCCCGTAATTACCTTCTGGTCACTTCCGAGCGGGCCCTCAGCAAGCGCTGCATAGGATTCGTTTTTTTCCTGTACCGTCACGCTTACCTTACGCGCCTTCGTCTCTGTTCCCATAATGGAATCATACTCCTCCGGCACCAGAACATATGCCTGATTCTTATCGTCAAGATGAAGCGCAGAAAGCGGAACCGTAACCGGATATGCCTGTGATTTTTTTACAAAATCCATTGCCGCAGTCATACCAATCTCAAAGGTATTCTCCGGTATCTGGACAATCACATGATAAATATTTTCATCCGTCTCATCTGCTGTCACAGACTCCACTGCCAGCTCCTCAAGCTTCAGCTTCCCATTTCCGCCGCTTAAAGTAACCAGATCTCCTGTTCCGATATATTTTTCCTGTTCCTTTGTGATATCTGCTGTAAAGCGATAACCTTTCGTCAGATCTGCCATCAAAACAGCCGTGGTATCTGAGGTTTTCTCCCCTGTCTGAATATTTATTTTCATGACAAGTCCGTCCGCATCGGCATAAACTTTCCCATTCTCTTTTTTCAGCTTTTCCAGCTTCTTAAGCGAAAGCTCCATCTGCTCATATGTAATTTCATTCAAACGGTCTGAACTGTTAGACGCATTTGGAATCCCTGCGGCTGTAACAGCCCTTCCGGACGTAACCGCTGCCTGATTCGCTGCAATCGCTGCATCTTCATATGCCTGCTGCGCAGCCTGCACATTTGCAATCAACTGTCTTTCTGCTGCCGCCTCGTCTGCATTGCCCGCTGCCATCCGCTCCTGCTGATATGCGATCAGGGCAGCCTCCGCTGCCTCCTTTTCTGCCAGTGCTTCCTCCACCCTGCGCTGTGCAGCCGCCAGCGCTTCACGGTAGCTGCCGCGCACAGACTGTTCGATCTGATTGAGCTCCTCCTGCGTCACAACTCTTCCTGAGCTGTTTCCAAAACTGTCCTCTGGAAATATCACAGAGGAATCTCCATTCATGCCACTCCCTGATGTCCCCGGTACAGCTCCTGAAACTGACCCTGATGTCCCATCCGGCGCCTGGCCCGGTATACTGCCTGGTAATGTTCCGGCATCCATGTCAATTACCCCGCCTGCTGTACTCCCCGGCGCCGTATCTGCTATAGCTCCGGTATTTATACCATTTACGCCGCCTGCTGTGCTGCCCGGCGTCATATCTCCTATAGATCCCGGATTCATATCATTTACGCCGCCTGCTGTGCTGCCCGGCGTCATATCTCCTATAGATCCCGGATT
>CAOJHI010000260.1 GCA_948436005.1 uncultured Lachnospiraceae bacterium | reverse complement strand
CCTCTGCCCCCGCGGCTCCAATTCCAAATACAGCTCCTGCAAATGCTCCCTGAAAGCCTGCACTGTAAGCTTCGTTCAAAAAATAGCACGGCAGAAAAGAAAACACAGTTCCCAGAATCACTGGAAGAATAAAACGCAGCCTGTTTTTATATTTCAGATCGTTTAAGACTTCCTGGTCCGTCACGCCAATCATCCGCAGACTGAGAACCGCCCTGTTATTTTCCTCCTGTTCTGCCTGGATGCGAAAATGAATCAGCAAAAATTCTGCCATCATCATGAGCCCTACTATGAATGCGATTAAAAAGATCAAAAACCGGCCCGATTTTTGTGCATCCTGATAATATTCCACCTTTGAGGACACTTCATAATAGGCTGCCTCTGATTCTGCGTTCTGATTCGTTTCACTCATATATTCTTTTACTGCACAGATTCCGTCGTAAGAGTCCTCCCACTGGTCAAACAAAAACCAATGAGCCACACCGACCTGAAATTCTGCATCCTTTTGGAGCTTTTCAAAATCAGAATCACTGACAAGCAGTGTCCTGTCTGCAAAAGCCGGATTCTGATTCCATAAAATTCTCACATCACTTCCGGCCGAACGCAGCTGCCTGTTCCCATTGTATGTAATTTCAGAAATCGGCTGCATCTCATGCTCATATCCGTCATGCAAATCATATTGAAACAGATTCAGGAACTGGCCGTCTTTGACCTGATACGCACATTGAAAATATTGATTTACTTTTTCCACGGGAAAACAATTAAAGCTGGCATTTCTCACATATGGAATTCGAATTATCTGTTCCACCACAACACCATACTCTGCCAGAATTCCTGCTACATTTCCTTCCAATACCCGATGCCGTTCGTCCATTTCCGAATATACCATATCGTAGGGTGAATAGCTTTTTGCATCTCTTAAAAAAGCCATGCTCATGGTTACACTTACGCTCACCAGTATAACAGAACAGGAAACAATCACAAATGCAAGCACAGAGCGAATCCTCCATTCGCGGCTGTGTCGCCTCAGAAAGGACCACTCTGCCATATGTCTCCTCATATATCCCGAACAGCATCTGCATAAAATCCGATAAAGCACTCCTTCCTTCTCAGAAAGAGCCGGTGCTTTCAGTAAAAAACTGATTTTCTCACGCAATATGCTCCCTGCATGAAAAATAAACGCGGGCGCTAAAGCCACAAGGTATAGAAACGTTGTAATTTTATATGGTTCCAGACTCAATCCCCACTTTACTCCAACAATGTCGATTCCATATCGAATGATTCCAAAAAACAACCATGACAGCAAAGTTCCTGCTGCCAACGCTGCTGCCAGGGCCAAAGCCGTTACCAGTACATTCTCGCAAAACTGTCTCAAGAATGCCTCTCTCCGGCTCATGCCCAGGGAAAACAGGATTCCATACTCTTTTTTTCTGGCCGCAATGAACACCTGGCAGGAAAGCGGCAGAAAGAAAAGCAAAAACAGGGCAGCCAAAATGCTGGGAAAATAAATATTGCTGGATATCAATGGATTTACAATCTTCCCATTCATAAATGATTGGTTTGTAAAAATGGAAGCAAAACAGTAAAACAGAGCTGCAGCAAATAAATTGCTGAAAAAGTATATCCGGTATCTGCTAAAATTCGCCAACAGCATTTTCTGGGAAACCTCATAAAAAGTCATCCGCTTCACCTCCCAGACAACACCACATGTTCAGAATGTCCTCCCGAAATGATGCATTGCTCTCCTTCTTTCTGACTTCTGATTTCAATTTTCCATCCTGCAAAAGGAGCGCTCTGTCACAATAAGACGCTGCATACGCATCATGTGTCACAAGCAGAAAACTGCTGCCGAACTTCCGGTTCATCTGTACCATGCAGCACATAACATCCCTGGTCGTTTTCAAATCCAGGCTTCCAGTCGGCTCATCCCCGAACACAATTCCCGGTTCATGAATCAATGCTCTTCCAATTGCTACCCGCTGCTTCTGCCCACCGGACAACTCTGCAATCCTTTTATCTGCAAACTCCGCCAGTTCAAGTGCTTCCATCACTTTTTTCAGTGCCTTATCCTGCCAGTAAATGTCCTTTTGATTCAAAATTAAAGGCAGCAGAATATTTTCTTTCACTGTCAGGCTCTCCAGCAATTGAAAATCCTGAAAAACCATACCTATATGCGTTCTTCGAAAGAATGCTTTTTCCTCTTCTGTTAATCCGCTAAAATCCTCCCCTCCCAGTTCCACCGTTCCGCTATCTGGTACATCCACGCCTGCGAGCACATGCAGAAGCGTCGTTTTACCGCTTCCGGACGGTCCCATGATAGCGACCATTTCACCACTGGCAATTTGCAGATCTACATGGCGCAAAACTTCTATTGTTTGACCTGATGATTTATAACTTTTTGAAATATTGCTTGCATGAAGTGCTAACATATGAATCCTCCTGATTCGATTCCTATCTTTTTGCGAAAAAAATATGAAAGATCAGAAAAATTCAATCATCCATACGCACCGACAAGCTGCATAGCGTGATACTTGGACGAAAAAAATTATAAGCAAAACAATTTTCCGTCAAATAAACAGACTGGAACCATGCATTTATTTCCCTGTAAGGCAAATACGCTGTATCCAAAAAATCCCAATGTGGTTTTAGATCCAGTGCTTCTGCTTCTGTGCTCCCATTGTCAAGTACGTCCATATGCTGTTTGACCATACTCTCCAGGTCGCCCTCTATATAATTTCCGCTCAAGATATGAAAATGGAGAGACAAAAATAAGAGGAGAATAAGCGAAAAGAAAACAATGATTGCAGTCTTACGATGATTATTGCAGATGCTCACCTTATCCTCCTTTACTGGGTCTGAATCCTGAAATTAAGCCAGAATTATTCTTTATATAAATTTCCTGTGCACCGCAGGTATCCCGGTTATATTTAAGCTATTGTAACACGCACAGATATCAATATACAACCGGCAATTAAGCTCTGCTTTTCCCCGATTAAAGTCCTTTTTTGTCTGCCGCACGGCTCAATGCTCCAACATATTTTCAATAAAAATCCCATACCCTTTCGTGGGATCATTCACAAAAACATGGGTCACTGCCCCGATCACTCTTCCGTTCTGGATAATCGGAGACCCCGACATGCCCTGCACAATACCTCCCGTTTTTTCGAGAAGCTCCTCATCGGTCACTTCCAGTACCATTCCTTTGTTTTCTTCTTTCCCATTCAGGCGAATTTCTTTGATGATGATTTCATATTCGCGGCACGTTCCGTCCACGGAACTCAGAATCGCGGCCTTGCCGGTCTCAACTTCCTGCTTGTGCGCAGTCTCGTACAGCTGTTTTTCTCCAATCAGTCCTGGCAGGTTGCTGACTGTACCGAAAATCCCGTTCTGTGAGTTGGTTCTGATCTCTCCAATTTTGTAGCCTTCACTGTAATGAATGACACCGGACAGCTCGCCCGGCACTCCCTGCTGCCCTTTTACAACCGAAACCACATCCGCATCGTACAACGTACCGCCGCGTACATCCAGTATTTCTCCGGTATCAATATCGCTGATTCCATGTCCGAGCGCACCGAAACTTCCGTCCTCTTCCAGGTACGTCAGAGTCCCGATTCCCTGCGTATCATTCCGCACCCAGATTCCGGCACGGTAGTTGCCATCTGCATCCTGCACCGGCGTCACACGGAGGCTGATCTGTTCCTCTCCACGCGCTACTGCGAGAATCACATCCGAGCCTTTGCAGTCTCCTATACACGAAATTAACTCTTCCTTCGTGGAAACCTGCCTGCCATTTACAGATTGTATATAGTCGCCGGATTTCACAATATTTTCTGCAGGACAGCATTCTCTCCCATCCGCTCCTGTGATCGTGCCAGTATCAACAACAAGCACTCCGTCAGTCTCCAGATAAATTCCAATCGGTGTTCCTCCTGCATAAACATGGTCGCGTGGAACCATTGTCACATTCACTGTTTTCAGGCGTATCTGTCCAAGCAGGCTGCAGGAAACCTGTATCGCTTCTTCGTCGGCATCCTCTTTTGATTCATTCCCCGAGATCGAAGCCTCCCTTGCTGCCTCTTCGTCAGAAACATCTTTTCCGGCAGATTCGCCCGGAATTTCTTTTGTGACCTTTTCCGTTTTAATCAGGCCTTTTAATACACCTGGAAAAATCGCTGAAAATTAGATCGGAAGAGCGTCGTGTAGGGCA
>CAOJHI010000259.1 GCA_948436005.1 uncultured Lachnospiraceae bacterium | reverse complement strand
CGATCTCATCCAGCAGCATGAGATTTGTCGTAAATGAATTCTCACTGCTGGATATTTCATACTGTCCATGATACTTTTCTGCTATACTCTTGATGATTTTAATTCCCATTCCATGAAACTCGGGATTGCTCTTGCTTGTGAGGAATTTCGGGTTAGTTTTTTGTACATCCGTTGCGCAGGTGTTTGTTATTTCAAGCATCAGATAAGCCTTTATCTTATGGATGGCCAGCGAGATCACTGCATTCGGGAGTGTGGCGCACGCTTCAATTGCATTGTCACACAGATTCACGAGCAGAGAATTCAGGTCACTGATACTGATTTTTCCCACAGAAGGAAGCACAATGTCAGTTTCAAATCGTATGCCATATTTCTCTGCAATTGTAACCTTCTGGTTCAGAATAATATTCAGGCTCGGGTCTTCAACAAAACTGCGCAGGTGAATTCCCTCATACTGATACTGATGGAGGGAGACAAGATACTCGTGGAGTTCCTCATATTTACCGGCAGTGAGCAGCGTGTCCATGCAGAACAGATGCGATTTGTAATCGTGACGGAACTTGCGGAGGGATTCTGCCATTTCCTGTTGCTGCAAAAGGTATTGATTTTGCATCTTGGCCTGGGATATCTGCATACTTGCAAGCTTGTTCTTGTCAGCGGCTGTGGCAATATATTTTACAATAATCAGCAGAAAAAAGGGCAGGACACAGAGGAAAAGGGCCGAAACAACCTGCGCAATGCGGTCGTCAATTCTGGCGGGCAGACGATAGATGACAAACATCAGAGTATCGCCTGCGGAAACAGTCAGAAACAGGGGCCAGCTTAAAGGCGGAAGCTGAATGTTTGTCTCAACTGGCCAGAGGATTAGTTTTTTACTGATATAAAACAGAGCAATTTTCAGAGAAACACGCTGTGTGAAAAACAAGAGCAGATACAGCGGATAATTGGTTTCTACACCGATGTTCCACATTTTTGCCAAGCAGATAACAATGTTTTCCAGGCACAGAATGAGCGTGGTAAACAGAAAACAGATGGTAATTTTATCACCCAGTTTTCCGCGGAAAAACAAAATACTGTACAGAAGCGGCAGTACAATGACTGCAATATAATAAGGATAAAACGCATTATGGAAAAAGAAATCCACGAGAAACAGTATGGCCGTCATAAGTACTGTCATAATCAACCCCTGGAAGCGGGATGGATTATTTTGCCTGCGGATCGGGAAAAAGTGATTGACGAGATAAATAAAAAGGCAGGCATCGAGAAACTGTCCGACTGTATTGAGGAACAACACCTCCGGCAATGCAAATTTGCCTGTAAAATAAAACATGAGATACTCCTTTCCGTTGAAAATAAAACAAATGCAATCCAAAGTTTTCTGTATTCAGGAAGTTTTGTTATAGGCGAAAAATAAGCTCTGCACTTCCTTTTTCCGGTGACGGCTAAGCGGAAGTTTTTGGCCGCCGTCAAGGATGATGTCGCTGGTGTTAATGCGGTAGATATATTGTGGATTAACGAGATATCCACGATGAATACGGATAAAATGATGCGGTACCAGTGCTTTCTCCAGATCACTGATGGAACAGCGGATTAGTTCCGTACCATCGGTGCTGACCAGGTTCTGGTATTTTTCATTTGCTTCTATGTACATGAGCCGGGTAAGGTTCAGGGGAATGACATGGCCGAGTTCGTCCTGGAAATCGAGCATCTGATCAGCAGGTTTATCGAGATGTTCCATCAGGGTTTTCATGGCCTTTTTCATATCTTCCGCAAAATTTGATTTTCGCACAAAGGCAAGAGGTTGAATCCGGAAGGTGTCAAAAACGCGCTCTTCTCTGGCTGATACAAACAAAATATAGGCGTCCGGATTGCGGTCTTTTATCTTTTCAGCCAGACAAATCCCATCCTGCTCCGGGATATCAATATCAAGAAAATAGATATCATGCGGGGGACTGTGATACAGGCTGTGAAGCAAATCCTGTGCGGAGGCAAAGGTATCGGGCTCAGTTTCAAAATTCTGCGAACGGAAGTATGATTTTACCATAGAGGAAAGCTGCGGGAGCAGCAAAATTTCGTCATCACAGATAGCAACTCTAAATTGGTCCATAGGTACGTGCCTCCTCTGAAATTTTGTAGTAATTATACCATAATTTAGTTAATCTATACAGAAAAAGAATTACCATTCGTGACAAAATTGTACCATTCGTGACAATCGGATTGGGAAAAATCAGGCAGGAGTAAGGAGGAAGGGCAGACTTTTTAGAGACGGAATACGCTTGACAGAGGTGAAATATTTTTGTAAAATTTCTTGAGAAAAGAATGAATGTGACCAGTAAAAAAACATGGTTCCGGAGGATATCATGAATGTATTAATCAATAAAAAGAAACAGATAAAATATAAAATTTGGCTTAGCCTTTGGTGCTTGGTTTTATTTTTCGCAGGAGGGACTCAGGCCTTTGCTGCTGTTACAGAAGGAAAGCCTGGGGAGACGGTTTCCGGGGAATATGCAGTGATCGTAAATACAAGTACGACCTCTGAGGCGAGTACAGGAACGCTCGTGTTTGACAGTACCGGAAATGGAAGCAGTGTGGTTCGGTCCGCAGCATCAAAAGACGTGGTGGGGCAGGACGCCGCGGCAGGGCAGAACAGCCGGACGGTTGTGACGTCTGCGACATCTTCTTATGCGATCGGGACAGAGAAAACGATCACTTCCGGAAGCAGCAGTCCGACTTATGTGTGTATTGGCGAGGGAGAACATTGCTACATCTGGATGTCAAAGGCATTGAAGCCAAGTTATGATGCAGCAGGAAAGACTGAGGCAATTGCAAAGGATATGGCGCGGACGTATGATGGAGTGCCATACCAGATGCTGAGCACACTGGCAGGAGGAACGATCCCTTGTCAGGATAATACAGGTAAGCTGTCGATTTTGCTTGAGACACTTTCCGGCGCCAGCGGTGTTTACAGAGGAGATAACGGTATCACGGCGATTCACATCAATGTGCCGGAGGCTGCCAGTTATCAGTTCGGAAATATGCAAACCAGAAACGGGCTTCTGGTACATGAGGGACAGCACGCACTGTTTCATCTGCTGACCGGCTATAATCCTTACCAGCCGTATTTGTGGTTGAATGAGGGGCTTGCCGTGGCGGCCATGGACTATATCTGGGGCGGAACGGACAGCAGCGGCTGGCTGGATGGTATTGCCGGAAATACAGATATCCGCAATGGTTCTTCATTGTTTTACCAAAGCTACCGGGAGAGCTCCGCCAGGGATTACGGAATGCCGTATCTATTTGTCCGTTATCTGATTGCACGGAAAACAGGCAGCTACAATCCAATGGCGTTGTTTCCGCTTTTTTATAAACAAAGTGCGAACTGTGATCCAGCCACTTACGTAACAAAGGTACTGGGGGATGGCACAAAGTTTTCCGATCTTCTGACTGAATTTTATACAGCGATTATCGCGCAGGAGCCAAGTGGAAAATATGGTTTTGCGGGAGATGCGATTGTATATGAAAAGGTAAAAAATTATCCTCTTTATATGGGCAGCAGCGGTTCAGCGCATACACTTCCTCCGACAGGGGCGATTGCAATCCGTCTGCAAAACGGGACATTTACAGTTCCGTCAAACGGAGGAAGCAGCATCCGGTACATGATCATTGGTGAAGGGCGGAAGGTTTCTTCACCTGCGGAAGGAGACGGCAGTAGCCAGAATCCGTATAAGATTACGAGCTTCCGTGAGCTGAATCTGATCGGCAGCCAGCCGAATGCCCATTATCGTCTGGAGGCAGATATTGCAGCAAACGGACAGCTGAATTTGACAATTACAAATTTCCGTGGAGTACTTGAAGGAAACGGACATGTGATCCGTGGCTTGAGGCAGCCTCTGATAGGAAGAAACAGCGGAACAGTCCGGAATCTGACAATTGAGGCAGCATTTGACGGGGAATATTCGAGCGTACAGGGTGTTTTTGCTCAAATCAATGAAGGGCTGATCGCAGATTGTATCGTAAGAGGAGAAGTAACGGCCAGGATGCTGCGCAGCCAGAGCAATTATGCGGAGACTGCTTTCGGCGGAATTGCCGGGCTTAACAATCTGGCTGGGATAATTCGCGGCTGTGGCTTTGCGGGTACGTTGCATGTAGAGCTTCCGCCTGTAAAGGGATGGAGATCGGAAGAGCGTCGTGTAGGGAAAGAGTGTGCGCA
>CAOJHI010000258.1 GCA_948436005.1 uncultured Lachnospiraceae bacterium | reverse complement strand
CGCCCGGTAATCATTTTGGGCAATGGCGTTTCGTAAAAACTCATATCCCAGATCCGGCGCATATCCTCTGAACGTCTCCGGATTCCCCATCTCATCAACAGCGCGGTGCAGCGCCTCTATGATAACCGGGGCAAGCGGCTGGGTCACATCGCCAATGCTAAGACGAATCACCGGCTTGTCCGGATTGGCCGCCTCAAATGCACGCTGCTTTTTTGCTACTGTTGAGAACAGGTAGCTCCCTGGCAGCTTTAAATAATTATCATTTACTTTAAACATATGCTTCCTCCTCTACAGGTACAGCTCACCGTCAAAAACAACGGTTGCCGGCCCTGTCATAAACACAGTGTTTTTCTCCTGATCCCAGAAAATCTCCAAATCACCGCCGCGCAGTTTCACCGTAACGCGATCCTCTGTCCAGCCATTTAAAATACAGGCCACCGCCACCGCACAGGCTCCGGTCCCGCAGGCCCATGTCTCCCCGGAGCCGCGCTCCCAGACACGCATCTGCACCGTCTGTCTGTCCAGAACCCGGATAAACTCTGTATTAACACGGTCCGGAAATGCCTCATGCTGCTCAAAATAAGGCCCGATTCCTTCAATCTCCAACCCGTCCACGTCATCTACACAAACGATACAGTGCGGATTTCCCATAGAAACACAGGTCACTGCATAATGATTTCCTTTTACGCAAAGCGTCCTGCCGTCAGCTTCCATCTTTGATACATCCACCGGAATTTTCTCCGCTTTCAGCACCGGCGCCCCCATATCCACACGTACAAGCGCCACCTTTCCGTTTTCCACTGTCAAATCCAGATATTTAACCCCGCTTCCGGTCGCTACGCTGATCTTCGTCTGATCTGTCAGGCCATAATCATACACATATTTTGCCACACAGCGAATTCCGTTCCCACACATTTTTCCGCGGCTTCCGTCCGCATTGTACATCTCCATCTCAAAATCTGCACAATCAGAAGGCTTGATCAGAATCAATCCGTCTGAGCCAACCCCAAAATGCCGGTCACTCACCAGGCGGGCCAGTTCCTCCGGACACTCCACATGTTCCTGAAAGCAGTTCACATACACATAGTCATTTCCTATTCCATGCATTTTCGTAAATTTCATCTCATTCCCTCTCTCTTTCTATTTTCCGGATATCGCAATTTTATAAACCTGAATATTCTGTTCCGGTATGCCTGTTTTTATATTCTCATCAGCGTAAAGATCATTTCCGCTGTCTCCACAAGACTCGTCCCGCTGTCCATACTCGTTTTCTGAAGGTAACGGTGTGCCTCTTCTTCTGTCATATGATTTCGTTCCATCAAAAGGGCTTTTGCCTCCGTAATGAGTTTCTTTTCTCTCTCATCCCGCTGTACTGGCATCATCCGGCGCTTTTTCCGCCGCCATTCCAGCTGCCCTGCCACCATTTCCAATGAATTAATCAACTCATGGACGCGCAGCGGCATTGTCACGGAGACAACCCCTTCCTGTACCCCCTCCTGCGTCAGCCGTGCTGAAGCCACAAGGAGCATCTCAAAATGAGGGGGCAGATTCTCATACAATTCCTTGTACAGCATATCCGGATACCGGTACCCACAGACCACAACGCCAAGACCAAGCCGGTCCGCTGCTTCCAGCGCCTGCGCGCCTGTCACACACACTGCCTTCACCTCATACCCATTCCGCATCAGCAGGCTCCGAATCGCTTTTGCATCTTCAATTTTGGGAAAAACAACTACCACGTTTACCATACCGGCCCCCCTGTTCCGTCTGCATTAAAATTGATTGCGCGGATATTCCGGGCCGTCCGTCAAATCCTGGACAGATATCGTTCCAGCTCCCAGCTGCTTACGCTGGCACGGTAGTCCTCCCATTCCCTTTTCTTTGCCTCCAGGAAATATTTCGTTGCATGCTCACCGAGCACCTGACAGATATAGGCATCTTTTTCAAGCGCCGTGAGCGCCTCGCTGAGACTGCACGGTAAACATTCAATGCCCTGCGCTGCTCTTTCCTCTTCTGACATAGTAAAAATATTTGTATCGACACTCTCCGGAGGAAGAAGCTGGTTTCGAATTCCGTCCAATCCTGCCGCAATGCAAACCGCCAAAGCCAGATACGGATTCGCTGCAGAATCCGGGCTGCGCAGCTCAATACGCTGTCCGTCGTCACTTACAGATGGAATACGGATCAGCGGACTGCGGCTTACTGCTGACCATGCGATATAAACCGGAGCCTCATAGCCCGGTATCAAACGTTTATAGGAATTCACCAGCGGGTTCGTGAGCGCAGTGATAGCTCGGATATGTTTCATAATTCCTCCGATAAACCAGTAGCCCTCCTGGCTTAAATGAATCGGACTTTCCGGATCATAAAACAGACTTTTTCCGTCTCTTTCCACAGACAGATTAATATGCATACCTGAGCCGTTCACTCCATTTTTCGGCTTCGGCATAAACGAAGCATGCAGCCCGTTGCGTTTAGCAATAATCTTTACTGCCAGACGCACTGTCATAATCCCGTCTGCTGTCCGAAGTGCCTCATCATACCGAAAATCTATCTCCTGTTGCCCCGGAGCCCCTTCATGGTGCGATGCCTCCACACCGTACCCCATCTCTTCCAGGGTCAGGATCATATCACGCCGTGCATTTTCGCCGAGATCAACCGGCGCAACGTCAAAATATCCGGCGCCTTCATGCGTCAGCGTGGTCGGCCTTCCTTCATCGTCCAAATGAAACAGGAAAAATTCGCATTCCGGCCCAACCAGAAAACAGTAGCCCAGATTTTCCGCCTCTGCGAGCACTCTTTTTAAAATAAACCGGGGATCGCCGGCAAACGGCGTTCCATCTGCATAGTATACATCACAGATAAAACGTGCCACCTTACCGTGCTGCGGCCTCCATGGAAAAATACAAAAAGTATCCAAATCCGGATACAGATACAGATCTGATTCCTCAACTGCTGCAAACCCTTCAATCGAAGCCCCGTCAAAAGAAATTTTATGTTCCAGTACTCGTTCCAGCTGACTTGTCGTCACCGCAATATTTTTGAGTGTGCCGAATAAATCCGTGAATTGCAGACGGATAAACTCCACATCCTCTTCCTCTATCATCCTGTAGATATCTTCCCTCGTATATCTGCTCATTTCATTCTCTCCTTTTCTGGAAATTTCCGCTGCACACAGGGCAAAAGTGCCGTTCAGCAGCCGTTTTTCCTGCGCGTGCATACACATAAAAAGGGCATTCTTCCCCTTCGGTCAGAACCCCCTTGTTCTTCATTCTCCGGTCCATGCGCTCACGAAATTATGTATGAGTCATCCCGGCTTATCTTATTAGCATCATAACAGCCGCTCTTTTTTTTGTCAACCATTATCGGCAACCGATTTTTCTGTCTGCGTTTCGCTTTCCTCTTCCGTCTCCTCCGGCATCTCTCTCGTATAATAATACGTATTCGAACTCCGGAAAATCGTTTCTGAAGATCCCAGCTGATTTACCACAAGCTTGTGGTACCCCTCCGGCAGACTCTCTTTATCAATCCGAAGAAGCTTAGACGAAATGTAACCAGTGCTCACCCTGCTGTCGTCGACAAATGCCTTACTCCATTTCGTAAAATTCTCTCCGCTGATATAAAAATATTCTTCTGTCTCTGTTACGTTTTTCACAACAACATCCTGTGTTCCCATCACTAAATCAGAAGCCGGATACGGATTGCCGCCATTATAAACGTAATGCTCGCCGTAGAGAATATCATACTGCAAAAGCTCCATATCTCTCTGATACTCTTCCTGGTCTGTATAACGGTCCCGGTTCTGATGTAACGTAAACATGGTACCATTTTCAATGCCAATCCGTTTTGTGATATCTGCCAGAAGCTGATAGGATGTCATATCTGCATCCTGCTTCTCAAGGCCAAAATTGTTCCATGTAATGTACTGTGTTTTGAACAGGCTTCCGGTCGCCATATCCTCTTCCGTAAGCCCCATTGTGGGCAGATGGTCTCCAAACATTACGACAATCGTTTTTTCATCCCGCTTCTCCAGCATGGCAATCAGATCCCCGATAAACTCATCCACTTCATGAAGCTGGTTCACATAATATTCCCACGCATAGCGCCAGCCCTCATCCTCCGGGCCGGTCACAACAATGTCCGGATTCTCCCGCACCTGCTCATGCGGGTAATCTCCGTGCGCTTCCACGGTAATCGTATACACAAAATCC
>CAOJHI010000257.1 GCA_948436005.1 uncultured Lachnospiraceae bacterium | reverse complement strand
GTGAAAATTTCGGGAGGAATGGCCACGGAAAGCTACCTGCGCCTGAAGGAGCGTTTTTATCAGGGAATGGCTTTTGACGTGGTGGACGACTGTCCGATACGCGGAAATGTAGAGCTGGCAAAATACTATCTGTAAATTTTCAATAAGTTATGTGAAGTTGAAAATAAGAAGTTTGAAAGAGAAAAGTTTGGGACGAGGAAAATTGAGACAAGGAAAACAGAAATTATGAAAAAATATTGTATCTTAGATTCTTATGTCTATCCGGACAGTGATTTTCACCAGGAGAAGGAAATCCTGGAAGCGGCCGGATATACGGTGGCAATTGGAAATTGCCATACCGCGGAAGAGATCATTGAATTTGCAAAGGATGCGGAGGTAATCGGGGTAGTATATTTGCCGAT
The DNA here is from genome assembly GCA_948436005.1 of uncultured Lachnospiraceae bacterium. Lineage (GTDB taxonomy): Bacteria > Bacillota > Clostridia > Lachnospirales > Lachnospiraceae > Choladousia. The sequence goes on along the minus strand of CAOJHI010000257.1, from coordinate 3,936 downwards.
TACAGAGGAGATTATCAGCCGTCTTCCGAACCTGAAGGCAGTGGTTCGTTACGGTGTGGGATACGACTGTGTGGACCTGGAGGCATGCACGAGGCATCAGGTATTTTGCTGCAATCAGCCGGATTACTGTCTGGAGGACGTTGCGTCCCTGACCCTGGCCATGCTGCTGGATCTCACAAGAAAGATCACATTCTTTGACCGGAGCTGCCGGCGCGGGGAATGGAACGTTGCGTACGGTCATCCGTCTCACAGGCTGAGCAGCCTCACAATGGGCCTGATCGGGTTCGGGAATATCGCGAGAACCGTGTACAGCATGATAAAGCCCCTTGGAATTCAGATGATTGCATATGACCCGTTTCTTCCGGAGGACTGCTTTTCGCGCATGGGATGTGAGCGGGTAACGCTGGATGAGCTGTATGCGAGGGCGGATGTTATTTCGGTACATGTTCCATATATGGAAGCAACGCATCATCTGATTGATGAGGAGGCAGTCGCCAAAATGAAGGATGGCGTTATGCTGATCAATACGGCCAGAGGACCGATTATCAGCCAGGAGGCTCTGGTAAAGGGCTGTAAAAGCGGCAGGATTGCAGCAGCGGCTCTGGATGTTGTGGAACAGGAGCCGATTCACGATCCGGATCATCCGTTGTACCAGTGCGATAATATCATTGTAACGCCCCATGTGGCTTACAACACAGTGGAGGCAGCTGATATGCTGCACCGCAAAGCGGCGGAGACAGCAGTGTGCGTGATGAATGGGGAGATCCCGTATAACCGGGTGAACCTGAGATAAAAGAGAAACGGTTTTGCAGTAAAAGGTAAGATGAGGAGTGATCGGATGTCAGAGAAAAAGTATTTGAATAAGGGCGCGTTTATGACAGAAATCGGGAAGATGGTGGTCGTGGACGAGGGCAATATAGAACAGGTGATAAAAGACCCTGCCATGCAGCAGGCAATGAGAAAACAGCTGGAGGTTTCGCTTCCCGTGGCGGACGACTGCGTGCTGATTCAGGTGGAATATGTGGGAGTGTGCGGTTCAGACGTGCATTATTTCCATGACGGTACCTGCGGGACATTTAAAGTCAGGGAGGACAGAGATATTCCGTTTATGCTGGGACATGAATGCGCGGGAACGGTTGTGGAAGTGGGAAGTAAGGTAACGCATCTGAAAAAAGGAGACCGGGTCTGCTGTGAACCGAGTGTGACCTGCGGGAAATGCGAGTACTGCAAATCCGGAAGATATAATCTCTGTAATGAGGTTGTTTTCTGGGCAACGCCCCCTGTGCAGGGCTGTTATATGAAATACGTTCCATTCAAGGCAGATCTCTGCTATCCCCTGCCGGAGCACGTGAGTTCACGGGCAGGCGCTCTGATTGAACCGTTTGCCACTGGGATGTATGCAGCGCAGAAAGCGGAGATCACGGCCGGAAACACGGCAGTCATTCTGGGAAGCGGCTGTATTGGCCTGATGACCCTGCTGGCATGCAGGGCAAGAGGCGCAGGGAAAATAATTGTGTGCGATCTTGAGGATATCCGCCTGGAGAAGGCCAGGGAGCTGGGGGCAGACTATGTGATCAACAGCAGGAATGAGGACCCACTTGCGAAGATCAGCGAGCTGACGGGAGGAAAAGGGCCGGACGTAGTGTTTGAGACAGCCGGGAGCAGGTTTACGATTGCACAGACAGCGCATATTGCGAAGCGCGGCGGGCGGATTGTTCTGGTCGGCATGTCTGCGGAGGAAGAAATTACGTTTAACTTCGGGCAGGTTATGGCAAAAGAGCTTGAGATCCGTTCCCTGTTCCGGTATGTGAATCTGTTTCCTGCAAGCGTTGCTGTGGTGGCAAGCGGGCTGGCTGAGATTGAGAAGGTTGCAACCCACAATTACGATCTTGAAGACATCCAGCAGGCATTTGAGGATTCTGTAAACAAGAAGAATGAAGTGGTAAAGGCTGTAATCAGATTTTGAGACAAATGCCGGAACGGCGTGGAACACAGCCGGGAAGGCAGGAGAGCGAGGAAAACAGGATGAAAAAAATGGAGGGAATCATTGTCCCCTGCGTCACCCCGTTTGATGAAACGGGCAATCTGAGGCTGGACTGGCTGAAAGAAAACTATGAGAAGCTGAACAGGACAGACGTCGGAGGCTATATGGCGCTGGGGAGCAATGGGGAATTTCGTTCTCTGAGCGATGATGAGGCATTTGCAGTCATACAGGCAGCTGCGCAGGCAAAAGCGCCGGATAAAGTTTTGATTGCTGGCGTTGGACGGGAATCCCTTTATCAGACGCTTGCGTTTATCGCGCGCGTCGCAGAAGCCAGAACAGAGGTTGATTATTTGTCCGTGCTGACGCCCGGTTATTTTAAAAATCTGATGACAGACCATGCACTTATTGACTATTATCAGGCAATTGCAGATTTCAGCCCATATCCGGTTCTGATCTACTGTGCGCCGGGGTTTGCAAACGACGTACGGATTTCACCGGAGGCGCTGCGCATTCTGGCAGATCATCCGAATATTGCGGGTATCAAGGATACTTCGCCGGATATGATGAGCGCGTACATGGACTGTGTGGGCGGACGGGATGATTTTCAGGTTCTGGCCGGATCGTTAAATAATTTCTTTCTCTGCACACAGAGAGGAGGAAAAGGTGGGATTCTTTCTGCAGCCAATTATTTTCCCGAAACGTGTGTGGAATTCTGCCGGGTCATTCGGGAAGGGAACCGGAAAGCGGCGGAGGATTTTATGCGGCAATTGAAAGAGGTTGCAAAGGAGACAGGAGGAAAAGCAGGCGTGGCGGGCGTGAAAGCAGTCATGAATCTCATGGGGTATCAGGGAGGAGTGCCGAGAAAGCCGGTGCAGGCCTGCGGGGAAAGCTTTATGGAAAAGGCAGAAGCGTATGTGAGGAATCATAAAGAATTTATAAGAGACTGGAAGGAGCAGAAAGGAGAACTGCAATGAAAATTGCAATAGGATGTGACCCGAATGCGGAAGAATTTAAGAGAGCGTTGATTCCATTTGTAGAGAGCCTCGGCCATGAAACCGTGGATTTTGGCAGTGATGACGTGATTTACGCAAACACTGCAATTCGCGTGGGCGAAGCGGTTGCAGGGCACCTGTGTGACAGAGGAATTCTGATCTGCGGGACAGGAATCGGCGTGTGTATTGCGGCAAATAAAGTAAAGGGAGTCAGCGCGGCCCTTGTAAACGACGTTTATCAGGCTCAGCGGGCACAGCTCAGCAACTGTGCGAATGTCATTACCATGGGAGCGCAGGTGATCGGTATTGAACTTGCCAAATGTCTGGTGAAAGAATATCTCAGCGTTACCTTTGACCCAAACAGCCGCTCGGCCGCAAAAGTAGCCCGTATCAATGAGTATGAGGAGAAAAATGTGCATGTCGGATAAGAAAAAAGCAATAGAACTGATGATAAAAGCAGAACACTGCAGAAAAAATGTAATCCGTATGATACGGGCAGGCGGCCACGGGCATATCGGGGGCGCATTTTCAGCGATTGACGTGGTTACGGCCCTGTATTTTCATGCAATGAACATTGACGGGGCTGACGCCAAAAATCCGGACCGCGACCGGTTCCTTCTGTCAGCAGGCCATAAATGCCTGGCCCAGTATGGCGTGCTTGCAGAAAAAGGTTTTTTTGAGAAAGAAATTCTCGATACATACGGCAAACTGGGAAGTCTGATTCCGGGGCACCCGGATATGCATAAGCTAAACGGTGTTGAAGCAAATACGGGAGCTCTGGGACACGGAATCTCAATTGCAGCGGGTATGGCCATGGCGGGAAAACTGGATAAAAAACCGTACCGCGTATTTGCAGTTACCGGAGACGGAGAACTACCGGAAGGCTCGAACTGGGAGGCTGCGGCGATCGCAGCAAAATTCGGGCTGGATCATCTGACGGTGTTTGTGGACAACAACGGC
>CAOJHI010000256.1 GCA_948436005.1 uncultured Lachnospiraceae bacterium | reverse complement strand
CAATGACTGACAATGACTATCCTTTCCCGAATACGCAGGCCAGCGTACAGATGAGTTGGTGCGGAACAGCGGAAATTGACAAGAATCCGAGCCTTTGGGGACGGGTGACATTTGAATAGACAGGCAATGTTACGGAGATAAAAAGATGGGCTGTCCATTTTGAAAAAAATGTTGACAGCTCATTTTTTTATGATATACTTTTATAATCAAAATATTTTAAGATAAAATATATTTAAAATAAAAATATAAAATGTGGAGAGAAAGAATGAATGCAGTGATAAGAGGAACGGGGGTGTATGTTCCGCCTAAAGTGCTTACGAATGAGGCGCTTTCGCAGATGGTAGACACGAGCGACACATGGATACGGGAACGGACCGGGGTGACAAGACGGCATATCGCAGAAAACGAAACCACTGTTTTTATGGCAGCGGAGGCGGCAAAGGCGGCAATACGTGATGCAGGGATTTTACCGGAGGAGATTGATTTGATTGTTGTGGCTACAGGCTCCTCCAATGTAATTTTTCCGTGTACCGCGTGTGAGGTTCAAAGAGAAGTCGGTGCTGTACAGGCAGCCTGTTTTGACCTGAACGCAGCATGTACCGGTTTTTTGTTTGCTTACAATACAGCCTGTTCGTATCTGCAGTCCGGCTTTTGCAGATGTGCGCTGGTGATCGGAGCAGAGAGCCTCTCACATCTGGTTGACTGGCAGGACCGCAGCACGTGCATTTTGTTTGGCGACGGGGCAGGGGCTGCAGTGGTGTGTGGCGAAGACGGGCCGGATGTTGCGGCGGTGATGCATTCTGACGGAAGACTGGGGGATGCACTGGTTTGCGAGACGTGCCATCAGAAAAACTGGCAGGAAAAAACGCAGGCTACCCTCCTGCGTATGGATGGCAGAAGCGTATTTCAGTTTGCAGTAAAAAAAGTGCCGGAGGTTGTAGAAGAGGTATTGGAAAAGGCGAAGCTTTCGAAGGATGAGATTACATATTATATTTTGCACCAGGCGAATCAGCGGATTGTAGAGTCTGTGGCAAAGCGTCTTGGAGAACCTGTGGGAAAATTTCCGATGAATCTTTCCGAATATGGAAATACTTCTTCTGCAAGTATTCCGATTCTGCTTGATGAGCTGAAGAAAAGCGGGCAACTGAAAAAGGGACAGCGTCTTGTGCTCGCAGGATTTGGGGCAGGTTTGTCCTGGGGAGCCTCTGTGCTGACGTGGGGCTGAAATCAAGCGCGGCGGGTAATTACCGGAGATTCCGGATTACAATAAATGAAAAGATATTACGATGATTGTATGAATGAAAAGGAGAATAAGATTATGTTTGAAGAATTAAAAGAGATTATTGCAGAGAGTCTGAACGTGGATGCAGACAAAATTACAGAAGAAACCTCGTTTAAAGACGATCTTGGGGCAGATTCCCTTGATCTGTTCGAGATGGTGATGGCACTGGAAGAGAAGTATGAGAAAGAGATTCCGACAGAGGATCTGGAACAGCTGACGACCGTTGGGGCGGTTCTGGAGTACTTAAACCGGTAAAAGGAGAGACGTGTATATGAGGACAGAGATTACAGAATTGCTTGGCATACAGTACCCGATTATTCAGGGAGGAATGGCCTGGGTAGCAGAGCATCACCTTGCGGCAGGTGTGTCAGAGGCAGGAGGACTTGGCCTGATCGGCGCTGCGAGCGCTCCGGCAGACTGGGTGCGCCAGCAGATCAGGGAAGCCAGAAAAAAGACAGAAAAGCCCTTTGGCGTCAACATTATGCTGATGAGCCCGTATGCGGATGAGGTCGCAAAAGTGATTGTGGAAGAAGGCGTGAAAGTTGTTACCACAGGGGCAGGGAGCCCTGAGAAATATATGGAAATGTGGAAATCTGCCGGTGTGAAGGTGATTCCGGTCGTGGCATCCGTGGCTCTTGCAAGAAGGATGGAGCGCACAGGTGCGGATGCTGTTGTGGCAGAAGGCAGTGAGTCAGGAGGCCATATTGGCGAGAATACGACAATGGTACTTGTGCCGCAGGTTGCAGATGCGGTTCAGATACCGGTGATTGCAGCAGGAGGAATTGCGGATGGCCGCGGTGTGGCTGCAGCGTTTATGCTCGGTGCGAAAGGCGTACAGATCGGGACTCATTTTGTTGTGACAAAAGAAGCACAGGTTCATGAAAATTATAAACAGAGGATTCTGAAAGCCAAAGACATTGATTCCTGCGTGACGGGCCGTACAACCGGGCATCCGGTGCGGGCGCTGCGCAACCAGATGACAAAGGAATACCTCCGTATGGAGAAAGAGGGCACATCCTTTGAGGAGCTTGAGCTTTTAACCCTGGGCAGTCTCCGGAAAGCCGTTGTAGAAGGCGATACGGTAAACGGAAGCGTGATGGCGGGCCAGATTGCAGGCATGGTGAAAGAAGAGCTTTCCTGTCAGGAACTGATTGAAAAATTAGTAAAAGAGACAGATGCACTGATCGGGGGAGCCGGATTTTATGAGTAAGACAGCATTTCTTTTCCCGGGGCAGGGTTCGCAGAAGTGCGGCATGGGAAAAGACTTTTATGAGCAGAGTAAAACCGCGAAAATGATATTTGACCGGGCATCGGAGATTTTGGGGTTTGATATGAAAGCACTCTGCTTTGAGCCAAATGAGAAGCTTGACCAGACGGAATATACGCAGGCAGCACTCGTAACCACCTGCCTTGCAATGGCACGCACAGCTGTGGAGAAGGGGCTTAAGGCAGATATAACGGCAGGCCTGAGCCTTGGCGAATATGCAGCGATTGCAGTGGCGGGAGGAATGAGCGACGCGGATGCGATCAGGACGACAAGGGTTCGGGGAATTTTAATGCAGCAGGCTGTTCCGCGGGGCGAAGGGTCTATGGCTGCGGTACTGGGGATGGAGACTGAAAAAATCGAAGAGATACTTCAGAGTATGGATAGCGTAACCATTGCCAATTATAACTGCCCCGGTCAGATTGTAATAACCGGGAAAACATTTGCAGTGGAACAGGCAAAAGCAGTACTTCAGGAGGCAGGAGCAAGGAGAGTGCTTACTCTCAATGTAAGCGGGCCGTTTCACTCGCCGATGCTGCAGGGAGCGGGTGAAGCGCTCCGGAGAGAGCTTGATCACGTTGCATGGAGTAATCTGGAGATTCCCTATGTGACGAATGTGACAGCAGAAACGGTGACAGAGATCGGGCAGACAAAGGCACTGCTTGGGCAGCAGGTGGCATCTCCTGTCCGCTGGGAGCAGAGCGTCCGCCGCATGATTGCATCCGGGGTTACAGCATTTGTGGAGATCGGGCCTGGAAAAACGTTGACCGGGTTTTTGAAAAAAATTGACAGAGATGTGAGCTGTTTTTCCATTCAGACTATGGAGGAACTGGAGACTGTGCTGTTACAGTTACAGAGTATGAAAACTACAGCATAACAGGAGAGTTCATAGTCTCTTAAAAGTATCTTTATACTTCTGGCTGACAGTCCCAGTATGAAAACTACAGCATAACAGGAGAGTTCATAGTCTGCATAGAACGGCATTTTGATGCAGACTGTGCGGACGGATAGATTTGGAATAAATGCTCAGTTGAAAAAGAAGGAGAGCGAAGATGACGGAGGAAAAGATTGCAGTTGTTACGGGGGCATCGAGAGGAATTGGAAGGGCAATCGCGTGCAGGCTGGCCAGCGAAGGAGCAACGGTTGTTCTGAATTACAATGGGGCTGCGGAAAAAGCGCAGGCCGTGCAGGCAGAGATTGAGGCGGCAGGAGGCCGTGCGCAGGCTGTGCAGTGCAACGTGTCCGATTATGCTGCGTGTGAGTCATTTTTTCAGAACGTGATTAAAACATACGGAAGAATTGATATTCTTGTGAACAATGCAGGGATTACACGGGATGGGCTTCTGGTCCGGATGACGGAGGAAGATTTTGACCGGGTGATTGAGGTGAATTTAAAGGGAACGTTTCACTGTCTTCGTTTTGCGGCGAGGCAGATGATCCGGCAGCGGGGGGGACGGATTATCAATCTGGCTTCTGTGTCCGGTGTGGCCGGGAATGCCGGCCAGGTAAATTATGCGGCTTCCAAAGCCGGAGTGATTGGTATGACGAAGTCAGCAGCCAGAGAGCTTGCTTCCCGCGGTGTTACAGTCAATGCAATTGCGCCGGGATTTATTGAGACCGATATGACAGGTGTATTACCGGATGCAGTAAAAGAAGCAGCTGTCCGCCAGATTCCGCTGGGCAGATTTGGAAAACCGGAGGATATCGCAGCTATGGCGGCGTTTCTTGCTTCGGAAGAGGCTGGTTATATTACAGGCCAGGTGTTCCATGTGGACGGCGGCATGGTCATGTAG
>CAOJHI010000255.1 GCA_948436005.1 uncultured Lachnospiraceae bacterium | reverse complement strand
TACAAAACAAGAAAAATTCCTCGTATGTAATCACTGACAATCCCTCCTTTCTTCCTTGCCCATAGGGCACGACATCCGGAGGGTTAGCCCCTCCGATGTTTGGAGGGCAAGCCGCCTCAGCTCTCTGGTTTCCCATAGTTTAAATATAACACAGGTGCTCCTGGCAAGCAACCCGATTGGGTGCATATTGAACCAAATACGATATTCCTGCCACTTTTGAGAATCAAACAGAGGGCGGTCACCCGCCCTCCTTTTTCTTTATTTTACTCTATTAAAATTAATCAGGCATCCATCCATGATAATCTGACGCTCGTCGTCTGTCATCTCGCCAAGCTGAAGTGTGAACTCCTTCAAGCCATCCTCCATTACTACATAAGCCGGAATCGCGGTCGCCTTGTCCATCACAGCAGTTCGGATGTTCGGAATAAACAGGTAGTCTTTATTCTTAAACGGCAGCTCCCCTTCTTCAATCAAAAATGGCAGCATACCCCAGTTAATGAGGTTGGAACGGTAGCGCTTTGTTGCGTAGCTGTTCGCGATGTTCGCCCAGCCGCCGAGCACCTTCTGGCAGGAAGCTGCCTGCTCTCTTGCGGAACCGTCGCCCGGTTTAACTGCGAAGATTGTGCTTCCGATCCCCGTGTTTTTGCCACAGGTTTCTGCGAATTCCGGTACCTTCTTAATCGTCTTCATAATGTCACAAAGCTCCGGAAGGGCTTTTCCCATACACTCGCCCGCTTCGCGCGCTTTCTCTGCTTTCTGCACTTCCTTCGCCAGACCAACGTATGCCGGGTCCTTTCTTGAGAGGGTAAACTCTGCCAGGCCAAGCGGATTGGAACGATAGGATGAGGTCTCTCCGGACGGAATCAGTTCGTCCGTTGTTGTCACAGGATCATGAATCTCAGAAACCACCTTCAGCACCAGATTCTCGGGAAGCTCACACATGACCGGCCAGTCCTTGATATTCGGGCCGAATTTGATTTCCACAGAAGGATCTGCTATTCCTTTGCTGTCAAACACACGGTTTTCGTAAATGCTGCTGTCAAAGAAATACTTTGGCTTTCCGTAATTCACATCAATATCAGTAGCTGCTGTCAGATAACCGCCGTTTGCTGCCGTAGCCGCAATCGAGCGCGCATCCATCAGAGCAACGGAAGCAATCTGGCCGTTCTGCAGCTTCGAGCCCTCACGGTTCGGGAAGTTTCTTGTGGAGTGGCGGATACTGAACGCATTGTTTGCAGGTGTATCACCGGCTCCGAAACACGGTCCGCAGAATGCTGTCTTCACTACAGCTCCGCTCTGAATCAGGTCAGCAAGCCGTCCGTTTTTCGCCAGCTCCATATAGATCGGCGTACTTGCCGGATATACACTCAAGGTAAACTCATCGCAGCCGATGAACTTCCCTTTCAGGATATCCGCCGCATCACAGATATTTTCAAAACCGCCTCCTGCGCAGCCTGCGATAATTCCCTGATCCACATAGAGCCGCCCGTTTCTTACTTTGTTTTTGAGCGTAAAATCAACTGCGCCGTCCAGGCTGACTGCTGCGCGTTTCTCCACATCATCGAGAATATCCATGAGATTTGCATTCAGTTCTTCGATGGTGTACGTATTGCTCGGATGGAACGGCATTGCAATCATTGGCCTGATCTGGCTCAAATCTACCTCCACCATGCCGTCATAATATGCCGCCTCACCCGGATTCAGCTCCTTATACTCTTCTTTTCTGCCGTGAATCTCGTAGAATTCCTGAATTTTATCATCCGTCTTCCAGATGGAGGACAGACAGGTCGTCTCTGTTGTCATAACATCCACGCCGATTCGGAAGTCTGCGCTCAAGTTTGCAACACCCGGTCCCACAAACTCCATAATTTTATTGTTTACGTAACCGTTTGCGAATACCGCACCGATAATCGCAAGCGCCACATCCTGTGGGCCTACGCCAGGAACCGGCTTTCCGGTCAGATAAATGCCGATCACACCCGGCATGTTGATATCGTATGTCTGGCCAAGCAGCTGCTTTACAAGCTCCGGGCCTCCCTCGCCCATGGCCATGGTTCCCAGAGCGCCGTACCGTGTATGAGAATCTGAACCGAGAATCATTCGGCCGCCGCCTGCAAGCATCTCGCGGGCATACTGGTGGATGACTGCCTGATGCGGCGGCACATAGACACCGCCATATTTTTTGGCACACGAAAGACCAAACATGTGGTCATCCTCATTAATCGTACCGCCGACTGCACAGAGAGAATTATGGCAGTTTGTCAGCACGTACGGCACCGGGAACTTTTCCAGCCCTGATGCGCGCGCTGTCTGAATGATGCCGACAAATGTAATGTCATGTGATGTCAGCTTGTCAAATTTAATCCTCAGCTTTTCCATATTGTCTGAGGTGTTATGTTCCTTTAAAATAGACCACGCAATTGTCTGTTTTGCTGCCTCCTGCTTTGTCGGCGCATGGTCTCCCAACCTGCTTTTTAAAACTGCCTGTGCATCCGGTCCGTCTTCCAGAATCTCCGCACCATGCAAAAGATACACTCCGTTTTCATACAACTTGATCATTTCATTTCCTCCTGCTTCTTTCACTAATGAATAGAGTACTGCCGCGCAGGCATTGCCCGGCAGACAGATTCTTTCCTCTTTACACGTAAGGGGACGTCGGAAAATGCATCGAAGTATCTGCTTCCCACGCATTTTGCGATATCCCCTTTGACCTGCTACACAATTCTCAGAAGAAACTTCTGAGCTTCCTTTTCACTGTTTATCCTTTCGATCTCCGCTCCCAGACCGCGGAGCTTTTCCTCGAAACATTCATAACCGCGCTGGATATAGATAATATCGTCAACGGTTGAAACTCCCTCTGCCGCAAGCGCTGCGATCACGAGCGCCGCTCCTGCCCTGAGATCCGGAGCACAGACACGGGCAGCGGAAAGCTTTTCCACACCGGTGATGATGGCTGTGTTCCCTTCTACACGGACAACAGCTCCCATACGTGCCAGCTCATCCATATATTTAAAACGATTTTCAAAAATGCTCTCTGTCACAATGCTCGTGCCCTGTGCAAGTGCAAGCGTCACGCCAATCTGCGGCTGCATATCCGTCGGATAGCCCGGGTACGGCAATGTCTTGACATTCGTGCTGTGCAGTCTCTTGGATGCAACAACGCGCACTGCACTGTCAAACTCCTCCACCTCACAGCCAATCTCAAGCAGCTTTGCTGTCGTGGCCTCCAGATGCTTCGGGATGACATTTTTAACCATAACATCACCCTTTGTCGCAGCTGCTGCGAACATAAAGGTCCCTGCCTCAATCTGATCCGGAATTATCGAGTACTCTGTCTTGTGAAGCTTCTGCACACCGCGGATACGGATGACATCCGTACCTGCGCCTTTGATATTGGCTCCCATACTATTCAGGAAATTCGCAACATCCACAACATGCGGCTCTCTTGCACAGTTCTCAATAATCGTATATCCATCCGCCATGGAAGCTGCCATCATAATATTGATCGTGGCCCCCACAGAAACGGTGTCAAGGAAAATATGACTGCCGTGCAGATGATCTGCCTGTGCAATAATAAATCCGTTCCGGATAGAAACCTTGGCTCCAAGTGCCTTAAACCCTTTCAGATGAAGGTCGATCGGCCTGCTGCCAATGTTGCAGCCTCCCGGAAGCGGAACCTCCGCCTTTTTATATTTGCCAAGCAGCGCGCCGATCAGATAATAAGACGCGCGGATCTTTTTGATATATTCATATTCAACACTGACTTCACCGACATGTTCGCTGTTCAGTAAGGCTGCATGTCTCGAAATGCGGTCCACCTTCACGCCGATACTCTCCATCGCTTCGAGAAGGACGTTGATGTCACGAACATCGGGAAGATTCTCAATCAGTACCGTATCATCCGTCATAATAGCAGCTGCAAGAATACCGAGCGCCGCATTCTTTGCTCCGCCAATCTCCACTTCGCCGACCAGCGGATTGCCACCCCTGATAATATACTGTTCCATAGGACACCTCTGTAAGTTTATTTATACCCATTCCCTGCTAAAAAGAATCCACTTTTCTACTGCATCGCAGCTCTGCTTTATTCCCCTCATCGCAGGCCTGCGCTTTCAAAAAAACCATAGCTCTTTTCACCCAAAAACCGCAGTCTTTCCCGTAAGATAAAAAAGTGAATCAGGTTTAGTATACCACAAACTTCCTGTTTGTAAATAAAAATTAACGGTTTGGTCACGTTTTCGTCACTTTTGCCAACTCTGATTACCTCTGCTTTTTCTTCCGGACACTGTACCCGAATTTTCCAAGCTTTTTACCGAGGCCAAAATATTCTCCGTGTGAATATACCATAAGCCCTG
>CAOJHI010000254.1 GCA_948436005.1 uncultured Lachnospiraceae bacterium | reverse complement strand
GTCCCATACCTGCAATCGCAGACGTAGGATTCAGCATCTCCCGCATACCGGGACCGCCCTTCGGGCCCTCATAGCGGATCACTACCACATCGCCGGCTTTGATCTTGCCTCCGAGAATCGCATCAATCGCATCCTCCTCACAGTCAAAGACGCGCGCCGGTCCTTCATGCACCATCATTTCAGGCACAACGGCAGACCGTTTTACAACGCCGGAATCCGGCGCCAGGTTGCCCTTCAGGATCGCAAGACCGCCGGTTACGCTGTACGGGTTCTCCACCGGACGGATTACCTCCGGATTACGGTTCACGCAACCCGAAATATTTTCTCCCACTGTTTTTCCTGTCACTGTCATACAGTCCAGATGCAGCAGATCTTTTTTCGTCAGCTCGTTCATGACAGCATACACGCCGCCTGCCTCGTTCAGGTCTTCCATATAAGTCGGACCTGCAGGTGCAAGATGGCACAGATTCGGTGTGCGCGCGCTGACTTCATTTGCAATGTCCACATCCAGCTCCACGCCTGCCTCATGCGCAATAGCCGGAAGATGCAGCATGCTGTTTGTCGAGCAGCCCAGCGCCATATCCACGGTCAGGGCATTCATAAACGCTTTCTCTGTCATAATATCGCGCGGACGGATGTTCTTTTTCCAGAGCTCCATCACCTGCATGCCTGCCAGCTTCGCAAGACGGATTCTCTCGGAATAAACAGCCGGAATTGTTCCATTCCCCTTAAGCCCCATACCAAGCACTTCAGTCAGGCAGTTCATGCTGTTTGCCGTATACATACCGGAACAGGAACCACAGGTCGGGCAGACTTTTTCTTCGTATTCGGCCACTTCCTCTGCTGTCATCTTTCCGGCAGTATACTCTCCCACTGCCTCGAACATACTGGAAAGGCTCCTCTTTCTTCCTTTCAAATGGCCTGCCATCATCGGGCCGCCACTGACAAAAATCGTCGGAATATTGAGACGGGCCGCTGCCATCAAAAGCCCCGGTACATTTTTATCACAGTTCGGAATCATCACAAGCGCATCGAACTGATGTGCCATTGCCATACACTCTGTCGAATCAGCAATCAGATCACGCGTCACCAGGGAATATTTCATCCCCACATGCCCCATTGCAATGCCGTCGCAGACTGCAATGGCCGGAAACTCTCTCGGCACGCCTCCTGCCATAGCGACACCCATCTTGACTGCCTCTGTAATTTTATCCAGATTCATATGCCCCGGAACCACTTCGTTATATGAATTGACGATTCCGACCAGCGGCCGCTTCATCTCTTCTTCCGTCAGTCCAAGTGCATGGAACAAAGATCGGTGCGGCGCCTGCTGAATTCCTGTTTTTACTGCGTCACTTCTCATACAATTCTCCTCCTCATCACCGTGTTACTTTATCCTGCTGCTTTTCTTTACTTTCTTTTCATTTAACCTTTTTGCAAATTGTGGGGAGCTGGCTTTTCTGACTCTCTGAATCAGCCCTGTTACACGCGTGCTGCAATCAGATCTCCCATTTCCTTTGTGCCGACAAGCGTACAGCCTTCTGACATAATGTCGCCGGTACGGTACCCTTCTTTTAATACCTGCTTCACAGCAGCTTCTATCGCATCCGCCGCCTCATCCAAATCCAGGGAATACCGCAGCATCATCGCAGCTGACAGCACTGTTGCGATCGGATTTGCAATGCCTTTTCCTGCAATATCCGGCGCAGAACCGTGGCTCGGCTCATACAGGCCGAACTTTGTCTCATTTAAAGATGCAGAAGAAAGCATACCAATGGAACCAGTCACCATGCTTGCCTCATCGGAAAGAATATCTCCAAACATATTTTCCGTCAGAATCACATCAAACTGCGCCGGGTCTCTCACAAGCTGCATTGCACAGTTGTCTACCAGCATATGGGACAGCTCCACATCCGGATAATCCTTTCCAACCTCCTCCACAACTGCCCGCCACAGTCTGGACGAATCCAGAACATTCGCCTTATCCACGCTGCACACCTTTTTGCGGCGCTTTCTGGCAATCTCAAATCCTTTTATCGCAATCCGGCGGATCTCATTCTCGCTGTAGTCCAGCGTATCCGTGGCCTTTCGCACACCGTTTTCTTCCACAGTCTGTCTTGCCCCGAAATAAAGGCCTCCGGTCAGCTCACGCATAATCATCATATCAAACCCTTCGCCGATAATCTCATCCCGAAGAGGACACGCTGCCCGCAGCTCCTCGTACAGATATGCCGGGCGCAGATTCGCAAACAGATTCAGAGATTTCCGTATTTTCAGAAGACCTGCCTCCGGTCGAAGCTGCGGTTCCAGTTTGTACCATGGAGAGGTTTTTGCATCTCCGCCGATGGACCCCATCAGCACAGCCTCACTTGCTTTCGCCGTTTCAATTGTCTCATCGGTCAACGGCACTCCGTGTACGTCTATGGAAGCGCCCCCCATCAAAAGCTCTGTATAACAAAGACCAAAGCCGAACTTTGCAGCCGCCGCGTCCAGTACCTTGCACGCCTCTGCCACAATTGCCGGTCCGATGCCATCGCCGGGAATTACTGCTATTTTATGTTCCATTCTGTATCGTCCTTTCTGCGGCTTTCGCCGTATGCCGCTCTTTTTTCTCGTTCTACCTATAATAATGTATTTTCCGATACATTTCAACTGTTTAATTAAGTAAAGTCTTACATAAAACCCCACAAGACGGCTTTCACCATCCTGTGGGGCATACTCTGCGTCGTTGCATCTCTGATTTCTGAAAACCGTTCCTGCCTGTCCCGGCAGGCCACATTTTCACGGGGAGGCTGTTACTCCTGTCCCGGTTTTTCCACTTCTGCGATCGCAGCTTTTTTCATTGGGATACGACAGTTTTTATTGCTTCCGAACTCTACGATACAGTCCTCATCGGTAATGTCGATGACCACACCATAAAATCCGCTCGTCGTCACAACTGTGTCTCCTACCTCCATGGAAGCAATCAGGGCAGCCATTCTCTTCTGCTCCTTCTTCTGCGGCCGGATTGCGAAAAAGTACATTGCTCCGCCGATGATCACAATATAAACGACCATAAGCATCATACTTCCGCCTGCTGACGCCTGCTCTGCTAATAAATTCAGCATGTTTCTTTCCTCCTGCTTTCAATAATGAACTTTCAAAACAACTAACTTTAATAATACACAATCCTTCTATTTGAATCAAGCATTTTTTTCCTGATTTTGTGTATATCGCTCAATTTTTGCCTTTTTAAACTGACTGTAATTTCCGGCCTCAATCGCTGCCCGGATTTCTTCCATCAGGTGATTGTAAAAATACAGATTGTGCAGCACGCAAAGCCGCATGCCGAGCATTTCTTTTGCCTTCAGCAGATGCCGGATATACCCTCTGCTGTAACTGCGGCACGCCGGACATCCGCACCCCTCTTCAATCGGCCGTTCATCCAGCTCATACTTTGCATTAAACAGGTTCAGTTTTCCGTCGTTTGTATAGACATGCCCATGGCGTC
Source organism: uncultured Lachnospiraceae bacterium (assembly GCA_948436005.1). GTDB lineage: Bacteria > Bacillota > Clostridia > Lachnospirales > Lachnospiraceae > Choladousia. Next base: position 874 of record CAOJHI010000254.1, on the reverse strand, counting down.
CGTTCCGGCTCGGATATACGCAGTCGAAGAAATCAACCCCGCGCTCTACCGCTTCCAGAATATTGACCGGAGTACCCACGCCCATCAGATAGGTAGGCTTGTCCGCAGGCAGATACGGAACAACGCTGTCAAGAATCCGGTACATCTCTTCATGGGTTTCGCCCACGGCCAGGCCTCCGACCGCATAACCGTCAAGCTCCAGCTCGGAGATGCGCTTTGCATGTTCAATACGGATATCATCATAGACAGCTCCCTGATTAATGCCAAACAGCAGCTGATGCGGATTGATTGTATCTTCGAGGCTGTTCAGCCGCTTCATCTCATCCTTGCAGCGCACAAGCCATCTCGTTGTCCGGTCTACAGAATTCTGTACATACTGCCGGTCCGCCACACTGGAAGGACACTCGTCAAACGCCATAGCAATTGTAGAGGCCAGGTTGGACTGAATCTGCATACTCTGCTCGGGTCCCATAAAAATTTTCCGTCCGTCAATATGTGACTGAAAATAAACGCCTTCTTCCTTAATCTTGCGCAGACTCGCAAGAGAAAAAACCTGAAACCCGCCGGAATCCGTCAAAATCGGACGGTCCCAATTCATAAATCTGTGGAGCCCGCCCATCTGCTTCACGATATGGTCTCCGGGACGGACATGAAGATGGTATGTGTTGGAAAGCTCCACCTGTGTACCGATTTCTTTTAAATCTGTCGTTGCAACTGCGCCCTTGATTGCTGCTGCCGTCCCTACGTTCATAAACAAAGGTGTCTGGACAGTGCCGTGTACTGTTGTAAATTCAGCGCGCTTTGCCAGTCCGTCACGCGTAATAATCCGATACATACTTTGCTCCTCCTCGCATTCAGAAATCTCCGGGGTTGT
>CAOJHI010000253.1 GCA_948436005.1 uncultured Lachnospiraceae bacterium | reverse complement strand
GGTGTGGAAGGTTCATGCGTGTGCTCCTTATGAAGATATGATACGGATTTTGTTCAGGTTGATTATATCGTATGAAAAAATGTAGTTCAAGAAAATGTTGCAAAAAAACAAAAATAAATATCTGAATTTTGCACAAAATTATAAAATTTTTTGATTTTGCTGATAGTTAAAAATTTATAAATGAAGTTTCAAAGAATTTCCATGGGATACTTCAAAGCACAATGCTATAATGATTGCATCAAAAGGCCTGAAGATAAAAGAACTGTAAAAATGTATTGGAAAGGAAAAGGAAAGAATGAAAAAAATGAAAAAGTTTGTAAGCCTTATGCTGTCACTTTCAATGATTTCTTCTCTTGGAGTGGGAGCCGTGCCGGCGTTTTCTGCTGAGGAAGAAGACATTACCATTACGATGTGCTGGACCAATATTCCGGCAGATAAGCAGGAGATATGGGAAAAGTACGTGTTTGCACCATTCCGTGAGAAGCATCCGAACGTGACGATTGATTTCCAGTGCATTCCGGATCAGGAGCAGACCGTGCGGGTACAGGTGGCTGCAGGCGCTGCGGCAGATATGTTTTCCATGGACTGTACCGATGTATTTGACTATGCGTCAGGAGGTTACATCGTTAATCTGGAAGAATACCGCGAACAGTATAACCTGGATGAAAAGATGTACGATTGGGCGTTAAAAGCCTGCGAATATCAGGGTAATCTGTACGCGCTGCCGCATTCCGTGGAGTCGAGCGACCTGACTTATAATAATGACCTTCTGAAGCAGCTTGGACTTGAGGTTCCGGAGACAAGGGAAGAATTTGTGGAAGCGTGTGAGAAGGCTCTTGAAAACGACATCATTCCGATTGCCTGGGGATATTCAGGAGTTCCGGTACTTGTGGCATGGTTCTACGGACATTACCTGACGACTTATGCAGGACCGGAAAATGTAAAGAAGCTGTTTACCGGCGAGATCACCTTTGAGGATGAAAATATCAGAGGCGCTTTTGAGACAATGAAAGCGGACTGGGATGCAGGCTATATCAACGATAAAAAGAGCGGCGCGATTTCCAACGACGAGGCGAGAAGCCTGTTCCTGAACGGCAAAGCGCTTTTTAATATGGAAGGCTCCTGGCTTCCGATGGCTACTGTTGAAGTCGGTACCTGGAATTTCGACTGGGGCCAGACAAAATGGCCTGCAATGCGCGAGGGCGCAGTTGCTGCCGGCGATATCTCGGTCGGTGAGTGTATTGGAATTAACAGCAATGCCAAGCATCCGGAGCTTTGTGTAGAGCTGCTGCTTGATTTCTATCTTGCAGAAGGGCTGCCGGGGCTTGCTTCTTCGGAAGGCTTCTCCACAGCAGCTGTAAAGCTGACAGCGGATGATTATCCGGAGGAAATGCCGGAGGACAGCAGAAAGGCAATTGACTTTGAGCGTGAGATCATGAATGCTGATGTAACTGGTTACGCACCGTGGGGCTTCTTCCCGTCCAAGATGAAGGTATATCTGGATGACAACCTGGATAAGATCCTGTACGATCAGATGTCCATGGATCAGTTCCTGGAGGAGGCACAGGCAAAACTGGATCAGGATTTTGCCGACGGATATCAGTTTGCAGGTTAAAAGATAATGTATTTCGCTGCATGAGATAATTTTGCGGCACGGGAGCGCTGTTGCAAATGGGAGGATTTTGCACAGCGCTCCTTTTAGGAGGAAAAATGAGAAGAATAGACCGTTCAAGGCTGAAAGGAACCTGTTTTATACTGCCGGCGTTTATCTGGCACCTCTGTATTATTGTGGTACCGGCGTGCTCGATGTTTTATTATGCGCTGACGCAGTGGAACGGGCTTGGCACGCCCAAATTTATCGGCCTGGATAATTTTAAAAGAATGTTTCATGATACGAGTTTTCTTTTTGCAATCCGGAATAACCTGATCTGGATGGCGCTGTTTCTGATTATCCCGCTGATCCTGGGACTTGGGGTGGCTTTGATTTTTACAAAAATCGGAAAAGTGCAGATGCCGCTTCGGACGTTATGCTTTTTGCCATATGTAATCAGCGCGGCGGTAAGCGGAAAAATATTTACTGTTTTTTACAGCCCGTATTCCGGAATCTCTACGGTATTTGACAAGCTTGGTATCAAGAGCCTTGCCAATTTTGCACCGCTCGGGGAACGGGGACAGGCGTTGTATGCAGCAGCTTTTGTTGATAACTGGCACTGGTGGGGATTTGTTATGGTGCTGATGATGTCTGCGCTGCATCAGGTATCGCCGGATCTGTATGAAGCGGCGGATCTTGAGGGAGCGGGGTTTTTCCAGAAATTAATTCATGTCACAATTCCGCAGATCAAACCTACGATCACATCCTATTTTATTTTTGTTATCATAGCAACCTTTACCACTTTTGACTATGTATGGATTATGACGCAGGGAGGGCCGGCCGGGGCCACAGAGCTTCTGTCTACCAGAATTTACAAAGCAAATTTCCTGACATATGAATCGGGCTACAGTTCTGCAATGAGCCTGAGCGTTTGCCTGTTTGCACTGTCGATTTATCTGCTGCTGAACCATTTGCAAAGAAGAAAGGCGGGAGCAGACCGATGAAAAAGAAAAGAAGAAACCGCCGTCTGCTGACGGCACTTGCAATGATTATTACGGCAATCCATGTGATTCCGCTTGTAACGATTCTGATCAATTCCATCAGGGAGAACCAGGACATCAGCCTGAGCATGCTGGGCTTGCCCAAGGCTCTTGATTTTGGGAACTATATTTATGCATGGACCAAGGGGGAGTATGCGTCCGCATATGTGAACAGCCTTCTGATCGGTGTGTGCACGGCAGCAGCGGAACTGTTTGTGATCGGCTTTGCCGTTTACGGTATTCAGAAAACGAACTGCTATTTTAAAAAGTTTTTCAGTACTTATTTTGTGGCAGGCCTGGCTATTCCCTCGTTTGCAATCCTGGTGCCGCTGTTTTCCTTTTATAACAAGGCAGGGCTTTTGAATACAAAGCTGGGTATGATTATTATTTATGTGGCAATTAACATGTCCTTTAACTATATGTTTTTATCAGCGTTTTTTGAGGGGATGTCAAAGGAGCTGGACGAGGCGGCGCGTATTGACGGGGCAACGGAAATGCAGAATTTTATCTATAATGTACTGCCGCTTGCCAAGCCGATTTTTACGAGCGTGATTCTGATTACTTTTGTAAATACATGGAATGAATTTCTGTTTTCCAATGTTTTCCTTCAGCAGAATGACATGCGTACGGTTTCCCTGCGCTTTTACAATTTCGTCGGGAAAATGAGCATCAATTACGGGTACGTATATGCGGCGGCAATTATATCGATATTGCCGGTAGTAATCATCTATATGGCGACGCAGAACAAATTCATTGAGGGAATGACGGTAGGAAGCGTAAAGGGATAAGGAGGGACGAGGATGGCTGTTTATCCGAAATTTGTAAAGGTAAACCGTGACGATATTTGTCTGGCGGTTCGTGCCGGGGTTCACCCAATGCTCGAGTGGGTGGATCCGAAGCATGACGGGCTGCCGTATTTTGAAAATTATATCGATGAAAATCGATATGGAAATTATCATCATTTTACATTCAGCGCATCTCATATGACGGGGCGCAGGCTGGAAGCATTAACCATGGCGCAAAAGGTTTTTGGAATTGAGATTCCGGAAGAAACGTACGATAACCTGGAAAAATGGGCTTACCGCGTATTTGATAATCCGATGAAAATGATGTGTAACTGGGATCTGGAGCGCTTTGAACCGGAGCTGATCTGTGACCTGCATAATTTAAGGGAAGTTATGTATTCTTTTGTGGGGCTGATTCGGAGAAATCCGGAGGACAAGCGGGCCAGGGAGATGGCGCATCATCTGATCCGGATGGTGGACCGCTATACGGATTATGAAACAGGAGACTGGAAGGAGGCGGAATTTCACCGTGATACAGGAGGCACCTCGATCTGCAGCGTCTGTACCCCGGAAGAGAAATACCGTTTTACGGCAGGCCCTGGCCGTTACATAGAAAGCCTTGTGCGACTTTGTCAGGAGACATACTTTCCGGAGGCACTGGAACAGGCGATACGGCTTGGGCGGACCTTTTTTTCCGTTGTTCTGGATGAGACAGGGAGCTTTGATGTGACACGTTTCTGTGCGCATATTCATTCTGTGACGGCTACAATCTGTGGCATTGCGATGCTCGGTGACTATCTCCAGAACCGGGAAATTCTGGACCGTGTGGATCGGTTTATGAAAAACGGATTCTACGGGCTTGCGCTTGATCTTGGATGGTCAACGGAAAATGATGCAAGAAAGGACTGGGTCGGTGAAATCAATAACAGCTGCGATCTGATGGAAGCCTGCCTGTATCTCGCAAAGAACGGATAT
>CAOJHI010000252.1 GCA_948436005.1 uncultured Lachnospiraceae bacterium | reverse complement strand
CCCCCCCCCCCCCCCCCCCCCCCCCCCCCCCCCCCCCCCCCCCCCCCCACCCCACGTCCCCCGCGCCTTCGCCGGCAAACGAGATTTGATATTTACGATCAGGTGACTGGAGTTCAGACGTGTGCTCTTCCGATCTAAAATGCGTCCTGCAGCTCTTTTAACAATCCATTTTTCCCATAACGGCCCGGTTCCAGTGTGGTAGAGAAGATTTCTCTGCGTTCCAGATCAATCATAGCCGGAACAATCATACATACGCCGAGAATCTTTTCTGCTTTCGCTTCTTCTCTGAGCTTTTCAAATACCTGGCGGGATGCCGATACATACGTATCATCCCCAGCCAGCAGATAGTCAATCTCTTTCACTGCACAGCCGCACACATCCATCAGCTTTGCCGCCACCATATTTCTGCTCAGACAGACTGCAACAACATAATGCTCGTTTTCCAGAAGATGGAGTCCGTTCGGTTTGCGCCCCACTGTAGTGATATGTGTCATGGCTCCCGTATCCTGTACGAATCGCTTTTTCACAAGCTCATCGATGAGAGCCGAGACGGTCGGCTTACTGAGCCCTGATGTCTTTGCCAGTTTTGCCCTTGATATCCCCGGCTCCTGGTAGATCAGATTATACAGCTGCTTCAGGTTATTGTTTTTTATGATCTGCTGATTTAAAAGCTTCATAAAATCTGCCCTTTCTTTTCTGTCACAAATTTCGCAGCAATACGGAATCTACCGCACACATCCTACTCTGCGCAGATTGATTTCCCGGATTGCTTCCGGATTTACTTTGAAATTGCGTCTCATATCCAGTAATCCATTGGTCTCCTGCTGAACGTCGGAGACCTGGGTATAACAGTACCCGCAGATATACGGAATCTCTTTGATTGCCGTCGTAATCTCGTCAAATCTCCGGATAAAATCTGCCTCGCTTTTTACTTTATTGCCATAACCAAAGCCCGCATCGCCGCAGAACGCAATTCCACCGTACTCGCTTACGATTATCGGCTGACCCGCATACGAAAATCCATCTGCAAACGAAGCCGTATCCCGGTTATAATAGATCTCTGATTTCAGAATTTCATCCCGAAACTTGCTGTACCGCTCCAAAAAAAGCGCCCCGTTTTCCTCATAATCATGCACTGTAAAAATATCCGTCACCGTATGCTCCCAGCCATCATTTGCAATCACCGGCCGGTACGGATCAAAGCACTTGGTCAGATGATACACAGCCTGCGTAAAATGCTGCTGATCGCGCCGTGTTTTCACCCTGCCAACACCCCATGATTCATTAAACGGAGTCCAGGTAATAATACACGGATGGTTATAGTTCTGCTTTACAATCTCCATCCATTCTCTTGTGAACTCGGCAACTGCCAGATCGGAAAACTGATACGCAGCCGGCGCCTCACTCCAGACCAGCAATCCTTTTACATCACACCAGTACAAAAAACGCTCATCCTCTATTTTCTGATGTTTCCGCACACCGTTAAAGCCCATCTGCCGGATTTTTTCAATATCCTCAATCAAAGCCTCCTCATCCGGCGGTGTCAGATGGGAATCCTGCCAGTAGCCCTGGTCAAGCAGCAGCCTCTGATACAGCGGAACGCCGTTCAGCAAAACATTCGGGCCGTCAGTGCGTACTTCCCGCATTGCAAAATAAGAGCCAACCTCATCGCAGACCTGCCCCTTTTCCGTAAGTCGGAATGTAATATCATACAGCTCCGGCTTGTCCGGAGTCCATTTTTTGATTCCCCAAGCGAAATCATTCTCTTTCCTGGCAAAAATATCCACACGGGTCCGGGCATGTCCGCCAAGTACGCACATACTGGTCCTGCTGATCAGTCCACCCTGATATGATATGGTGGTTTCCAGCATGAGCTCTCTGTCCCCATCATATCCCGATGAGGTAATATCAAACTCAAGGTCAAGGCAGTTTTCCTCCAGAAGCGGCGTCATCTTTACGTAAGACAGGCTCGTTTTCGGAACATACTCTCCCCATACCGTTTTCCATATCCCTGTGGTATGGCTGTAAAAGCATGCAAAATTCTGTGCAATCCAGCGTTGTTTCCCGCGCGGCTGCTGCATGTCAGCGGAATCCTCCACCTTTACCACCAGTTCATTCTCCCCGTCTTTGACCAGTTCCGAAATATCAAATGAAAAACGCGCATAGCCTCCCCGGTGGCTTCCGGCATAAAAACCGTTAACCCACACTTTGGTTTCAAAATCAGAGCCTTCAAAATGCAGCACATACCTGCAATCGTTCAGCCGCTCTTTACAAACCAGAATGGCTCTTCTGTACCAGATATTTTCGCAGCACGTATCATCCTCTATCGTGCTCAGCTTTGTCTCGTATGTGAACGGAACGCGGATTGTTGTCTCCCCGGAAAAGTGTTCGAACCACCGTTCTTCTTCTCCTCTGTTCTCTGCGTCAAACCGAAAGTCCCACTCACCGTTCAGATTTTCCCACTCACTGCGCACAAACTGCGGCCTCGGATAATCTTTTTTATAGCATTTCATGTCCGCTCCTCCATTCTGATATCATATTTAGTTTCCAATAAATTGCGGAAAATAGCAAGCACTTCTTTTGTGCCTGCATAAATTTACAGCATATTTTATTACTAATCTGCATTTCTTTCGTTGAAAAATCCGGCAACGTATTGTATAATTAGTAAGATGACTTAACAAATATAGAATACACGGATGCATGATAAAAAGCAAGAAGCAGATTTTGGGGGATGCGGAATGTTTTGGGAGAGACGGACGAGCCCGTGAGACCGGCCCAAAAACAGGGTTCCGAACAAACAAGTCACCCTTTATTTTGGGCCGGTCTCACGGGCTCTGACTTTGAAAACATATCTCGCGGCTGCTTTTTGTCATTTACTAGTAACTAGTAGCATGAACCTTAAAATATTTAAGCATTAAGCTTATACGAACAAAGAAAGGGGGATTTATGAGTACTGTTACTTGTGGTTTTGCTCAAAATATAATTTCACCGGCAGGGGAAGGGATATTTCTTGATGGGTACGGGCACCGTTTGTGTCCAATGACGCGTGTGCACGATGATCTGTACGTAAAGGCTGCTGTTTTTTCTGCCGGGCATAAAGCATGCTTTGCGATTGTGGTTATGGATATTCTTGGGGTGAATTCTGAAATTTATATGCTGCTTACGGATTACATTTCTGTCATCACGGGACTGGACCGACAGCATGTTGCGATCTGCGGGACTCACACGCATTCCGGCCCCGCGGGAGGCATGATTGACGGACTTCCTGTGAATTATGACTATTGGTGCCATACGGCGCAGATCTGTGCAAATACCATTCTCGAAGCTATGCAAAGTTCCTGTGAATGCACGTGCCGTACAGTTATCAGCGACAGAGAGCTTCAACTGTCCGTCAATCGCCGCGGCCGCCCTTTCATTGACAGGCGCATCAAAACCGCGGTGTTTACCGGAGCAGACGGAAAGATGCGCGGCGTGATTTCCACTGCATGCTGCCATCCGGTCATCAACACATCACTGGAAATGTCCGCCGACTATCCCGGTATTCTGACACGCCGGGCTCTCGAAGAATATGGAATTCCGTTTTTGTTCCTTCTGGGCGCTGCCGGAGACATCAATCCGCATCCTGATATCATGGCAGAACCAGCCCGCGGTATGGAACGCATCGGAAATGAACTGGCTGACGCCATTTTCCAGGCTGCCACAAAGCCCGGCACATCCAGGACACTCCACACGGTGAGGAGTATGTACCGCTGTGCCCCTGTTCCGATGAAACCGTTTCCTGCACTCTCACTTGTAGAAAATGAGCTCAGGGAAAGTATGAAAGAATACACTGCTTTCCCCTGGTCTGTAGAAAAGCATTACGCACTGCGCCGACTGGAATGGCTCCGCCACACATACCACAAAACTGCAGCCGGTGAATCCTCCGATCTTTGTGTACCGTTCCAGCTGTTTGCCATAGGGGAACACATAATTTTCGTCTTTCTGCCCTTTGAAGTGATGGCAAACACCGGAAACAAACTGGAATCCCTCTTTACCTCGCTCGGATACCAGCCTGAAGACATCTTTCTCATCAGCTGTGCCAATTCCGTAAACGGATATCTCATTCCCGAAGAAGAATTCGCCTACGGCGGATACGAAGTAACCGGAACCGCACAATGGTACGGCCTCCCCGAATTCTGCGAGGCTTCCGAAAGAGGGGTGATGGATGTGGTTATGGAGTTGAGGGAGGAATTGTGTGGGAGATAGGACGACCCCGTGGGAGGGAGGCAAAAACGGGGTTCTGGCAAACAAGTCACCCCTTATTTTGCCTCCCTCCCACGGGGTCTGACGCTGATATCCGGAACAAAAAATGCTGGCCACCTCCATGGAACCGGAAAAACGCATCCATCTTGGGTAGTTGTGTTGGGGAGCTGTAT
>CAOJHI010000251.1 GCA_948436005.1 uncultured Lachnospiraceae bacterium | reverse complement strand
TCCGGATGCTCTTTCAAAAATGTGTTGAGACGAGGCACCACATCAAAATCTCCAATCTGTTCCGTGCCGTCTGCTGTGACATAATGACATTTGACTTCACCGTTTTCATCCAGAACAAGCTTGTCCGGGAAACCGGCCGCTTCATAGGAATGGTAGTAGCTCAGGTCATCTACGGAAAGTACGACCGGCTTTTTATCCGGCGGCAGCAACAGGTTTGTATTGGGACTGAACGTGACGTTTCCATTTGCGTCGGTAGATTCTACAACCAGATCGCGCAGGCGGACGAAAACGTAGCCGTTGTCATACATGGTCTGTGTGATTTTGTCGAATTCTTCAATTGTAGTCATCCAGGCATTCATGCCGTCAACCGTTCCCTGGCCGAGAACGGAGACATTGAACGCGCGACTGGGGTCATTTACAAGGGAATGGTAAAAAATGTGGGGAACCGTGTTGACATCTACAGCAACGCACGCTGATTTTTGTGACTCAAAATCATGGATGGCAGCCGTAATTTCAGCGTTTGCTTCGTAATTCGGAACTGCCTTTAAAAGCTCGATTGCTCCGTCATAATCATATCCCATGGCAAGAAGTTTTGCCTGTTCCAAAGCAGAGCTGTCTGAAGCAGACGGCGCTGCCGGAGCGGATGCTTCCGTAACCGGCTCCACGGGCGCGGAGGTCTCTGTCTGGACAGGCGCAGCAGTCTGCTGCTGCATGGACGCCTGCTGCCCGGGAGTTCCTTTGGAGGGCGATGCGTTCTTTGGTGAAGTGCTGTTTTTGAAAAGCGTTTGTGTACTGATAAAAACAGCGATGCCTACAACCAGTACCAGGGTACAGAGAACTACGATTCTCTGGACCATAACCTGCTGTTTTCTCTTTTGCCTCCGTAGACGGCGGCGCTCTTCAAAGTCGTCATCGTAATCGGATACCTGCTTCTTCTGATCAAGATCATCAAAATTTTCACTCATTTGTATATACTCCTCTCTAAACCGGCCGTATTTTGAAAAACAGATTTTCGCTCTCTGTTGTTCTGAAAATACCGGATTATATTTGATAAAATCAGTTTAGCACAGATGGAGGGAAGTGGCAAACAGTTTTGTAGATACGATCTGTTGACAGGGGTTTTCAGATTAAGTAAAATAAGCGCAGAAAAAATGGAGGATACCGGGATGAGAAAAGACAGGAAAGAAACGGTGCAGCAGGCGGGAGAAGGGCAGGCCAGTGCAAATTCCGTGCTGCAGGGAAAGGAAGAAAAAGAGTTGGCCGGGCAGGTGCTTGCGGCGATTGAGCAGGCAGAGATGATTCTGGTCGGGGTCGGGACCGAGTTTCGGCCGCTTTGGGAAAGTGAAAGAGTATTCGGCGATCCATTTCTGGGTGACTGTGAGAAAAGCAGGTTTTATGAGGAAATTCCGGAGGAACATGAGGTGCTGCGCGCCTATCGCAGGCTGCGTGGGCTGATTGGGGCAAAGCCATATTTTGCAGTCACACTGAATACGGATGACTTGATTTACCGGGCAGGATTTGAAGCTGACCTGGTCGTTGCGCCGTGCGGAAGCATGGGGAAATTGCAGTGTACGGAGCACATTGTGGAAGCGGCCGAAATCAGGGATGCAGTGCTGAGGCAGATTCAAAAACCCGCGGAAACGTATGAGGAAGGATGGGACCATCTGGCAGTTTGTCCGCAGTGCGGGCGCAGACTTGGGTTTCACACAATTCAGAATCCGGATTATCTGGAAGAGGGATATTTGCCGCAGTGGAATAAGTATACGAAATGGCTTTCCTGCACATTAAATCGCAGACTTTGTATTTTGGAGCTTGGGGTTGATTTTACATATCCGCAGGTGGTGCGTTTTCCATTTGAAAAGACAGCGTATTTTAATCAAAAATCCAAATTTATTAGAATTAACAAAAAATTCCCACAATTAACGGAAGAATTAGCGGGGAAAGGGATTAATATAATGGAAAATCCGGTAGATTTTCTGAATAGAAACTGAAAAATTTAAATAAATGCAAAAATATTCAAAAAATATTGAAATTTTGGTAATACTTCTATATAATAGGTATATCTTATAACGGAAGAGACTACAGCGTCTCGGAAAATGGAGGTGTATCTATGGAAACGAGAGCGACAAAGATTCACTCGGCTGTCAACAACAATGCGATTATCCGCGTTATACCCGGCCATTTTGCAACCAATCATTCTCATATCAATTATTACGTGGATATGACAATTATGAAATCGAGAAAGAGCGAGGCTGCCGCTGCGGCTTCCGTGTTAGCCAGAAAATATTCAACCAGTACGTATATTGATACGATTATCTGCATGGATGGCTGCGAGGTGATCGGCGCATATTTGGCGGATGATCTTACCGCATCAGGGATTATGTCCCTGAACCAGCATCAGACAATGTACATTGTTACCCCGGAGATGAATCCAGGAGGACAGTTGATTTTTCGTGACAATATGCAGATGATGATACACGGAAAGCACTGCCTGCTTTTGCTGGCTTCTGCGACAACAGGACGTACGATTGCCCGTGCAGTAGAGTGTGTACAGTATTACGGCGGAATTGTTGAAGGAGTATCTGCAATTTTCAGTGCGAATGATCACGTACAGGGGATTGAAATCAATTATATTTTTGGCGGGAAGGATATACCGGGATATGAGACGTATGAAGCTTCCAGATGCCCGATGTGTGAGAAGAAACAGAAAATTGACGCAATTGTAAACAGCTTTGGGTATTCAAGGTTGTAGGACAGAGACTGTGGGAAAGTAAAGAGGAAGGAGGCTCCTGCAATCAGATTTTTGCAATGCGATTCAGAACATTTTGTATACGGCTTGTATCAAAGAACATAATATGTTAAATTAAAAAGGAATGCTGTTATTTTTGCAGCGTTCCTTTTTCGTATCACAGGAAATATAGCTTATGGAAAGCTGCAATATAGGTTTCCATAAAAGGCATGGGACATGCCGTAAATCTGATTACAGGGTTCGCGAAGCGGTTCCTGTCATATATGATTGCGGGACTGATACAGGCATTTTGAGGAGAAAAGAATGATTGCAATTATTGATTATGATGCAGGCAATTTAAAAAGTGTGGAGAAAGCCTTTTTCTATCTGGGTGAAACTCCTGTTGTCACAAGGAAACGGGAAGAAATACTGGCAGCAGACAAAGTGATACTGCCTGGTGTCGGCGCTTTCGGCGATGCGATGGAAAAGCTCCATCAGTATGGGCTGCCAGAGGTGATCTGGGAAACGGTACGCAGAGGAACGCCGTTTCTCGGCATCTGCCTTGGCCTTCAGCTTTTGTTTGAATCAAGCGAGGAATCGCCCGGAGTAGAAGGACTCGGGCTTTGTAAAGGAAAGATTCTGAGAATTCCGGACACGGGTAATCTGAAAGTTCCGCACATGGGATGGAATTCTTTGCAGTATCCCGCTGATGGCAGCAGGGGGCGTTTGTATGCCGGTATTCCGGAGGAATCCTACGTATATTTTGTGCATTCCTATTATTTGAAGGCAGAAGACCCGGAAATTGTAAAAGCATCCACAGAGTATGCAGTGCACATTCACGCATCTGTAGAGCAGGGGAATGTGTTCGGATGTCAGTTTCACCCGGAGAAAAGCAGTGAGACGGGACTGGCAATTTTAAAGAATTTTGTGGAGCTGTGAAACGATTGAAAAATGATCGAAAAAAGATCGAAAGGAAGCAGACGCAGGAGAATAAAATGGCTGGGTTATGCCTGAGAGGAGAAATGAATGTTTACAAAACGAATCATTCCATGTCTTGACGTACATAACGGGCGTGTCGTTAAGGGCGTCAATTTTGTGAATTTAAAGGATGCCGGCGATCCGGTGGAAATTGCGGCAGCCTATGACAAAGCAGGTGCGGACGAACTGGTATTTCTGGATATCACAGCTTCTTCGGATGCAAGGAATACAGTGGTTGATATGGTCCGGGAGGTAGCTAAAAAAGTATTTATTCCATTTACGGTAGGCGGAGGAATACGGACTGTAGAGGATTTTCGTCAGCTGCTGCGCGAGGGCGCGGATAAGATATCCGTGAATACGGCAGCGATCATGAATCCACAGCTGATTCGGGAGGCGGCGGAGAAATTCGGCCGTCAGTGTGTGGTTGTGGCGATTGATGCAAAGCGGCGCCCGGATGGCTCCGGATGGAATGTATACAAAAACGGGGGCCGTGTGGATATGGGAATTGACGCGGTGGAATGGGCCATGCAGGCTGACAGTCTGGGAGCCGGGGAAATTCTTCTTACAAGCATGGACTGTGACGGCATGAAAACAGGTTACGACCTGGAGCTGACGCGCACGATCGCGGAGCATGTTTCCGTACCCGTCATTGCGTCGGGCGGTGCGGGCACGAAAGAGCATTTTTATGATGCGCTGACAGAGGGACAGGCAG
>CAOJHI010000250.1 GCA_948436005.1 uncultured Lachnospiraceae bacterium | reverse complement strand
TGATAACTGGTCCGTATTTCCCTTCCGCTCTCGTTAACAGCATCCTCCATATCTCCCAATGTCTGTTCCAGCAGCCTGCGCATGTCAAGCACCTCTATTATCATCTGCGTCTCTCCACTTGTGGCCTTTGACAGGTCAAACAAATCCTGGATCATATTTTTCAGCTGCTCCTGCTTAACGGAAATGACTTCCACATAATCCCGTGCTTCTGCGCTCAGCTCCTCCTTTTTCAGTAAATCCGTATAGCCGACCATCGAAGTCAGCGGAGTTTTCAGGTCATGTGACAGATTCGTGATCAGGTCAATCTTTAGTCTCTCGGTCTGAATCTGCTTTTCCATACTTTTTTTCATAGCTGTATCAATATGCAAAAGCTGCTGTGAGGCCTCATAGAGTAATGATTTGTCCGTCAGAATATTTTCCTGTGGAATTTTGCGGCCTTCTGTCATGCACTGAATCTGATAAGTCAGACAGCCAATTTCCCGCTGCATCCGGCCCGTATATCCATGTTTGATAAACAGGAGAAACAGCCCCGCACACGGCACAATCACCAGAAACCCCAGCATTGGATCACACAATCCCATTGATAACACTGCTGCAAAACTGCCGGCTGCTAAAAATAATATTGCCAGAATAAGAGTCCCTTTCCTTCGGTTCTGCATACGGATTTCAAGTGGCGTCCGATTCTGATATCGGCGTACTGTTGACCAGATCAGTGAAGTATTTTCCATACTTCTAAGAAGCCACTGGCGTACCAGAAGTAACAGACTTCCATAAAAAATAAAAAGCACAATGGTCAGGTGAAGCACAAATGCAACCAGAATATCCAGCCGGCCGTTAATCGGATATTGTCCCCACACTGCTGTTGAGTGAAAAACAAAACATGTTCTCCATTTCCAGCTGCTATAGCACAATAAAATTACGAGTAATTCTGTCTTTATTCTGTCGCCTGCAAAAACGCCGCCTGACAGCATTGTCACCAACTTTTTCCGATGAAAAAACAAACCGCGCAAGGTCACAAACCCGGACAGAAACATCAGAACAAAACAGAAAAAGGAAGAAACCTGACATCCATCTACATACTCCCAGGAATAAAGATAATAAGCATAATACTCATAATACTGATAATAAATAACCGCCAGCGTCAGAAAAACAGATGTCACAATCAGACTGCCTGCCAGGAAAAAAGGCCCCCTCTCTTTTGTGAACCAGCCTTTCCACTTTTCACCCTGCCTTTTAATCAAATTTTTCAATCTTGTAACCAATTCCCCACACCACCTTCAGATATTTTGGATATTTCGGCGTAATTTCAATCTTTTCCCGAATTCGTCTGATATGCACCATGACCGTATTTTCGACTCCATAAGCATCCTCGTGCCACACACGGCAGTAAATTTCTTCGGCCGAAAAAACGTAACCCGGATGGCTCATCAAAAGCTCCACAATCTTATACTCTGTGGCAGTCAGACGCACCGGTTCCTGATCAACAGTCAGTTCCTTTTTATTTTTGTCCAGCACCAGGCCTCCGTTTTTCAGTATATTTTCTCCGGCAACCGCGGTCACTGCTCCCAGAGAAAAATAGCGCCGGAGCTGTGATTTGACCCTGGCCATCAGCTCTGCTGTATTATAAGGCTTCGTCACATAATCATCCGCTCCCATTGTAAGCCCGAGTACTTTATCACTCTCCTCTGTTTTGGCAGAGAGCATGATGATCGGTATGTTATTTTTTTCTCTGATTTTCATGAGCGCTGCCAGCCCGTTCAGCTGCGGCATCATCACATCCAGAATAATCAGATGGATTTGCCTCTCTGTCACCATTTCAAGCGCCTGCATCCCATTATATGCCTTTAGTACCTGATAACCCTCCAGTTCCAGAAGTCTTGCAAGTGATTTCACAATCTCCCGGTCATCGTCCACCACTAAGATACGATATGTTTCCATTCCCTGCTCCTTTACCACTGCGCATACGTATTCCCCGGACCGCTGCTCATTTTAACCATCCGTGCCCGAGAAGGCTTCTCCCCTTCGCTACCTGCTGCACCTTTCCTTCATTCATAAAATCCTGATCTCTTCTCCTCTTTTTTCTCTCTCAGTATAACAGATAATGCCATGATTTTTTTTATAGAAATCTGACTTTTTTCTTACAGAATATCAATAAATAAAGGACCTGTTGCAAAATGCAGCGCTTCTACAATTATGGTCCGGTCCTGATGCCGCTTGCACCCCGCCATATATTGTATGAATCCGCCATTTTGCAACGGCCCCTCTCTATTTGATTTTTACTGATATTTACGATTTCTCTCTAAGTCGGAACCTGCTACAGAATCGCTCCCAGCGCATCCTTTACATTCCGAACGCCGATCAACTTTATTCCCTGTACCTTCCGGGCCTGCTTCCGGCAAACCTCCGGAAGAATGACTGTGTCAAACCCCAGCTTCTGTGCTTCCCGCACGCGCTGTTCTGCCATACTAACAGAACGAACCTCACCGCTTAACCCGACCTCGCCAAACGCAATCGTCTTTGCATCAATCGGCCGGTCCTTCATGCTCGAAGCCACGGCTAAAATGATGCCCAAATCCAGCGCAGGTTCATTCATCCGTATCCCGCCTGCAATGTTCACATACGCGTCGCAGGAAGAAAGTCCGAGACCTGCCCGCTTTTCCAGAACTGCCATCAGAAGATTGACCCGGTTCAAGTCTGTTCCGGCAGCAGTTCTTCTCGGAAACGCCAGATTGCTCCGGCACACCAGTGCCTGGACCTCCAGAAGAACAGGGCGCGTGCCCTCCATCGTACATGCAACCACAGAGCCGGAAGCCCCTTCCGGCTTTCCCTCAAGCATATACTCAGACGGATTCGGCACCTCCTCAAGTCCTGACTCTCTCATCTCAAATACGCCAATCTCATTCGTGGAACCAAAGCGGTTTTTCACACCGCGCAGCACGCGATAAGAGGCATGCCGGTCCCCTTCAAAATAGAGCACCGTATCAACCATGTGCTCCAGCACTCTCGGACCTGCCACGACACCTTCCTTTGTCACATGTCCGACAATGAAAACAGAAATGTTCATGCCCTTTGCAATCTGCATCAACACGGCAGTTGACTCCCGCACCTGTGAAACACTGCCCGGCGCTGACGTAACATTTTCGTT
Organism: uncultured Lachnospiraceae bacterium; assembly: GCA_948436005.1. Lineage (GTDB taxonomy): Bacteria > Bacillota > Clostridia > Lachnospirales > Lachnospiraceae > Choladousia. The sequence continues at coordinate 1,290 of CAOJHI010000250.1, read as the reverse complement.
GAACATCGTCTGAATGGAGTCAATAATCACAATCTCCGGCTTCACCTCCGTGATGGCTTCCCGGATTTCCTCCAGGTTCGTCTCGCAGAGAATCATCAGATTCTCCGTAAAGGTCCCCATACGGTCTGCGCGCATCCGAATCTGCTGCAAAGATTCCTCTCCTGAGATATACAATACTTTTTTGCCACCCCCGGATAGATTCCGGCACATCTGAAGTAAAAGCGTTGACTTGCCGATTCCCGGATCGCCGCCTACCAGAACCAGCGAACCGCACACAATCCCGCCGCCAAGCACACGGTCAAGCTCCGCACTGCCTGTTGTGAGCCGCGAATCCTGGCTGAATTCAATCTGTGAGAGTGTCTTTGGCTGGGGCTGCTCCCGGCGCACCGCACCGGAAGGGGCTGTCTTTTTCAGTGTCTGTCTCGGCTCCTCTGCAAATGAATTCCATTCTTTGCAGCCAGGACACTGTCCCATCCATTTAGAAGACTCAAACCCGCAATTCTGGCAGAAAAATACTGTTTTTGCTTTTGCCATTTACAGCTTCACAACCTTTACCGGAACACTGGCAGTACTTGCACCAATCTCTACGCTGAGCACCAGCTTGCCTCCCATGTTCGTCTTCATGGTCCCGATACTCATATCATCAATATAAATCTTATACTCTGCATCCTCCTCAAGACCGAGAATAATCTGTGCATCCTGTTCGCCTTCCACTTCAAACGAAACACCGCTCTCGGTTGCGCTGAAATGATGCACTGCCGTTCCCGGAACAGACTCATATGCAAACATTCCGTTTTTCTCGAGCTTCGTAATCTCTGCATACGTTTTTATCTTATACAAATCGCCTTCGTGCTCATAATCGGAACGTTTTGCTTTCTGCGCAAGCTCATAATCCCCAAAGCTGAGCGTGCCATTTTCTTCTGTGCGTATAAGCTCTTTAATACCTGACATTTTCATGCCCTCCTGATTTTGTCGTATAAGTTGTTAACTGATATGTCATCTTACCATAAATCCAAATGGATTTCCAGACAGAAATTATGATTCCCGGTGAAACTGTATCTTCCCCTTCTGGCAGGACACAGATACCGTATCCCCCGCCTTTACGCTGCCAGCAAGAATTTCTTCTGCCAGCGCATCCTCCACCTGGTTCTGCACGGCACGCCGCAGCGGACGTGCACCGTATTTCGGATCAAAACCTGCTTTTGCGATATGACGCTTTACTGCCGGGCTGACTTTCAATATAATACCCATCTGTTCCTTACAGCGCTCCGACAGCTCTTTCAGTAAAAG
>CAOJHI010000249.1 GCA_948436005.1 uncultured Lachnospiraceae bacterium | reverse complement strand
CCTGCTTCAGGATATCATCATCGATCTTTGTATCGCTCTCAAACTCATAGATCATACGTCCCTCGCGGATTTTGTACTGCCATTTGGCAAGGATTTCTCCTTCCATCCGGCCACCCGGAGCTTCATACGAGGCCGGTCCCTTATCGTAATCATAAAACAATCCGCTGACAGGCGCACGCCAGTCATAGATCAATGGCACGCGCCCTGTTTTTTCAGAAAAATTTCCAAGTCCGATATAAAAGCATTCCGGGTCCTCCTCGTCTTCATAGACAAAATCCACCCGGCCAAAGAAAGGGGAATCCAGCAGCCGTTTCATGCGCCGGTACGTTTTCTGGTTCTCCGTATTCGCATTCACCTGTGCAAGAAGCGCCTGCTGATTATCAAAATTCTCATACCCATACTGGTCCATCTCCGTATAATTCTCCCAGTAATAGTCATGCATACTTTCAATATCTTTCTGCACTTCCTGTATTTTTTCTCCCACTTCCCGAATTCGTTCTTTTAAAAGCCCTGTCACAAATGTAAGATACTCGGTTCCTCTGCTCATAATCCCTGTTCCCCGTCCTTATTTTTCATTTTAACACTTTTATGTCGCTTCAACTGTTATATTTTTGTACTTTTATGCCTCTATTCTTCTTTTAATAACACCAGTCCCTGCTTTGTAAGCAGATACCTGCTGCTGCACACCTCTTCGATATATTTCCGGTCATGGGAGATGCTGATAATTGCGCCCTGATACGCTCTCAGCACTTCGCGGATCACCGGGCCGGACAGAGGAGAAAAGTTCCGCGTCGGTTCATCCAGGAGCAGTACATTTGCACCGGACATACTCATCTTCAGCAGCAGTACCTTCGCTTTCTGTCCACCGGACAGTTCTTTCATAGGATGCTCCATTTCATCCGCCGTATACCTCATTGCCCCAAGATAAGTACGTGCTCTCGTCTGCGCCTCTTTGCTTCCGGAAGGAGCAAGATAGTCAACTGGCGTTTTTTCCATTTCAAGCAGATCTTCATAATTCTGCGGCATATAGGCAGCCACAATATCCTTCCTTTCAAGAAGCTCCGCGGCAATCCGTTTCAGCAGCGTCGTTTTTCCCGCCCCGTTCGGCCCTACAATACAGATCTTCTCCGCTCCTCTTACCTGCAGGGAAATACGCTCGGCCAGCGTTTCTCCGTTTTCTTCTGCCTGCAGTCTTTCCAGGTAAAAATCGAGTACCGTTTTTCCTGCCGGGATACCCGTACCTTCCCTCATTTTCAGGAAAACAGCACGCTCCTCCTCCGGCATCTGTGTCATCTGCCCTGCCTCCCGCTCGTAGCGGCGCTCCATGGCCTTCACTGCCTTCATTTTTTTCTTGAGCAGCCGGCCCCCATGCGGGTCCTGGCGTGATATGGCGCGCTGTTCGTGTTCCACCCTCTGCTGAATCTTCCGGAACTTTTCCTGCCGGATCTGTTCCTCGCGCCTTTCATTTCTTGCCTCCCGCTCCTGCGCCTCAAACTGTGACGTACGCTGCGACAGATACATCTGATAATCAGTACGGGCTATTGTATAGCGGCTGACTGTTTTCCTGTGTACCTGCTCCATGTGAATAATGACATTCGCCGTCCGCTCTAACAGCGTCTCATCATGTGAGATGTACAGCACACTCTGCGACGCATGAAGGAGCAGCTCCTCCAGCCACTCAAGTGTTTCCGTATCCAGGTCATTCGTCGGCTCATCCAGCAGCAGTACGGTGGGCTCTGCCAGCAGAATCCGTGCAAGCTGTGCCTTAATTTTTTCCCCGCCTGAGAGTGTTCCCATTTTCTGTTCCCGGTAAAAAAAATCCGTGCAGACTCTGAGTCTTTTCGCTATTTTTCCAAGCGTCCCCGGCTCCTGTTCAAAGAACAGCGGCTCCCCGCAAAAAAACTCATATACGCTTTTTCCTTTTTCTGTCACGGGAAGTTCCTGCGGAAGATATCCAATGCGTTCGCCGCTGCAAATCCGTTCGCCTGTGGCGCTGGCATAAGGCTCAATCCATTCCGGCTGTGCAATCCACCGAAGCAGCGTGGATTTTCCATTTCCCTCTTCTCCGATCACAGCCGCTCTTTCTCCTTTATTTAAGGTAAAAGAAAAATTCTCCAAAATAGTCCTGAAATCTTTTTTGTGTACAATATTCAGATTCTTAATCTGCAGCATATCCATTCCTCCTGTCGTCTGCCTGCAACGCCATATTCTGTGTCTGCGCTTGCATACGCGTCCGGAGGAGTATTTTTCCATCACAAACAACTTCTCTCACATTTTCATGTGACAGCGTCTCTTTCATGATACAAAAAAATCTGCTTCCGCACCCGAAAACAGACCTCTGCACAAAACGAACCTTCTATAAAAATAAAGCAAAGGCTCTGAATGTCCAGTTCACCGGTATCTTTGACCCGATACGTCTATTTGGCAATGCAAACAACACCTGCCGCGCAGGCATCTAAAACTGTTTGTCTGTTTCCAACCAAATAAGACTATCTGAACATTTCCTCACCCGTCCGTGCCTGACAAGGCACGTGCCTTTCTTTTCTCATTTCTATCACTTCTGTGATACAAGCGTTTGCCATTATATCATATGTATTCCGGAAACGCAATCATATTCTGTCAATATAAACTTTCTCTTTCACATTAATACGGTGGGAAGTCTGCTTTGCATTCTCCCCACCGCTTCGTTTATCTACTTTATACCTGTTACAGTTTTAGTCTATCACAGCATTATCCAAGGCTTACGTTTACTATTGGCAGCACGCCATATGTAGTATCCACCGTACGTCCGGTATTCATGTTGCCATAGCTTCCCCAGAAAATTCCATAATACTTACCATCTTCGTCCATTACTCTTCCTTCAGAGCGGGTCCAGCTGTCTGCGTTGCCGTTAAACATCCACTGCAAAGCGCTTGAGTTGTATTTTGCTCCCTGTGAAAGTGCGTACGGAGTCAGCGGAAAATATCCGTCTCTGAACTTGGTCAGATCATAATATTCCGGATTCATACGGATCCCCTGAGAGAAATATCGGAATACTTCCTCACCACTGATAGCATATACATTGTCTACCGTATTTTCACCTGTGGTAGTATAAAGCTCATAATATTCAATTGTCCGGTCATAGCCCGGGAAGTTTCCTTCCGTGTCTCGGTAATTATAAGGATCGCCCAGCGTCCACTTTTCTGCATCCGTATAATCGCACTGTACCTCGGTTGGAACAATCTTTCCTTTTTCCTCTTCGTTGAAAGCTTTATTATAGAATCCTGCAGTGTCACCGGTATTGCTTTCGCCGCCGTCGCTGTTGAGCCATGCGCGCAGGTTACTGTCTGACCACTGGTTGCCGGATGTTGCGTCCAGATTGAACTTCGCTGCATCCACAACCTTGGCACTTAGCAAAGTAGCCACGCCATCCTTGATATCGAGCAGACGCCATGTGAGCGGCTCTGTCGTCTCACCGGACTTATCTGACTGCGGGTAGGAACCAAACTTCACCACATCATCTGTGGTTCCCAGCAGCTTGTCCGCTCCCGCGTATAACTGGAAGCCATTTCCAAGATCAATAAAAAGCTCACCTTTTTCATTTTTTGAAAAAACTACATTTTCAATCAGTACATCCTTTGCCGGATTTACTACGCGGTTATCATCCTGTGTTCCTGCTGTTTCATCCAGTCCTACGATTACAGTCTCACCGGTTACAATGCTCGTCGCTGTTCCGTCTCCATTGTACACCCATGCAGAATCATCTGCTCCCAAATCAACGGTAATCACTGGAAGTACACCATAAGTACAGTCTACCGTACGTCCGGAATTTAACGAACCGGTAGATCCCCAGAATACGCCATAGCTGGTTCCCTTGTCATCCGGCTCGCGTCCCGGTGATCGTGTCCAGCTGTCACCATACCCGACAAAGGATGCACCGTTACCTCCGGTATTTTTCTTCACAGACTGCTCTGCATAAGCATGCTCCGTAGGTGTAAAATATCCGTTGGTATAATTGGCCGGATCATGTCCCAACTCTTTCTCTGTTGCGATCTGGCTTGGTCCAAAGTACTCAAAGGCCTCCTCACCGCTCAGCGCCCAGACATAATCACTGGTGCTTGTGCCCTGTGTGGAATACAGCTCCCACCAATCCTCACTTTTTGTCCGATTATACGCAATAAACTGTGAATCTGATTCCATGTTTACTTCAGTCAGGAGGATCTTTTCCTTCTCTGCATCCAGAAATGCTGTGTCATAGAAACCTTTGTCATCTCCGTCGATGTTCATGCCACCGGTGCTGTTCAACCATGCGCGCAGATTACTGTTTTCCCAATCGTTTCCGGCTTTTGCATCCGGATTAAACGCTACAGAATCCAAGATATGCTCCGTCATCAGGATCGCCGTACCATCCACAAGATCCAGAAGTCTCCAGTTCAGGCCTTCCTGTCGCTGAAGCGTGGTTTTACGGTCATTCAGATTCTGCTGATAAGAACCGAAATTCTTGACTACAT
>CAOJHI010000248.1 GCA_948436005.1 uncultured Lachnospiraceae bacterium | reverse complement strand
CCGGATGAAACAAAAGAACCGTGACAAGGGGGCAAAGCTGGCGCTTGTGGTTTCTTCTGTTGTCAGCTTGTCGCTGCTCGGCTTTTTCAAATATGCAGATTTTGTCATAGATACAGCAAACAGCCTCACAGGAGCCGGGCTGGATTTTCTTCATATCGCGCTGCCGATCGGGATTTCTTTTTACACGTTTCAGACCATGTCTTATACGATTGACGTATATCGGGGAGAGGCGCGGGTACAGAAGAATCTGATTTCATTCGGCGCTTATGTGACGATGTTTCCGCAGCTGATTGCAGGACCGATTGTCCAGTATAAAACGATTGACGAACAGCTCAGAAGCAGGAAAGAAACATCGATTCAGTTTGCAGAAGGTGTGAACCGTTTTATGCTGGGGCTTGGAAAAAAGGTGCTTCTGGCAAACAATGCAGGGCAGCTATGGAACAGCATTCAGGGAATGAGCGTCACACAGCTTCCTGTACTGACGGCTTGGCTTGGCCTGGCTGCGTATAGTTTTCAGCTGTATTTTGACTTTTCTGCATATTCTGATATGGCGATTGGCTTGGGGCATATGTTTGGATTCCGTTTCCTGGAAAATTTTAATTATCCGTATGTATCGAAAAGCATCACGGAATTCTGGCGCAGATGGCATATTTCTCTGGGTACCTGGTTTCGGGATTACGTGTATATTCCGCTCGGCGGCAACCGTGTGAGCAGGCTGTTTCATGTACGGAACATTCTGGTGGTGTGGCTGCTTACCGGAATCTGGCACGGAGCAAGCTGGAACTTCGTGATCTGGGGAGTCTACTATGGAATTTTGCTGTTAATTGAAAAATTTTTCCTTGGGAAATATCTGAAAAAGCTACCAGCAGTCATTCAGCATATATATTGTCTCTTTTTTGTAATGCTTGGCTGGAATTTGTTTGTGTTTGAAGATATGGGAGCAGGGTTTGCTTATATGAGGGCCCTGTTTGGTGGCCATGGGGGCGGAGTTCTGAACCGGGAGACGGTATATCTTCTATATAATAATGCAGTTTTGCTGGTGCTTCTGATACTGGGAAGCACACAGCTTCCGAAACGAATCGGGGGTTGGATTTGCCGGGTGCTTTCCGGGAATGATATTGCAGTGATCGTGGCGCGGAATCTGTTTTATGCAGGGATTTTTCTGCTTTCGGTGGCGTGGTTGGTGGATGCTTCGTTTAATCCGTTTTTGTATTTCCGGTTTTAAGGGAGTCAGATTTTAGGTTGTACTGCAGAAAGCGGACGCCCCCTGGTAAAATACATAAAAACGGGGTTCCGAGGCAGAGAAGTCACCCCTTATTTTATGTATTTTACCAGGGGGCTGACTTTGAATATCAGAGACAAAAGTGAAAATTTATCTATGGAGAAATAAAAAAGAGAGGTAGTATGAACAGAAAACAGGCGTGGAATGTGATTACATTGTTCTGTATTATGATTTTTGGATTTACTGTTGCAACGTTTTTAAAGCCTGACGCGCAGCATTCGGAATCTGAAAACAGGGATCTGGCGCAGATGCCGGAGGTTACGCTGGAGTCGGTTTTGAGCGGGGAGTTTGAATCAGATTATGAGGAATACCTGACCGATCAGTTTGTGGGGCGCGATGGCTGGATTGGCCTAAAGACAGGCGTGGAGCGGGCGACCGGGCGCAGGGAGAGTAAGGACATTTACTTTGCGGAAGATGAGTATCTGATTGAAAAGCATACAGGCTCTTTTACGACTGATACGGCACAGCAGAACGTGCGCGTGCTGGGGCAGTTTGCAAAACAGTATCAGGACAGGTTTGAAAACGGGCATATGACTTTTATGGTGATACCGAATGCAGTGGATATTCTGAGAGACAAGCTTCCGCCGTTTGCGTCGCCGTACGATGAGGAGCAGTATCTGAAGCAGCTCGAAGAGGTTTTGCCTGAGGGGATGTGGTTTGATGCAGCGGCTGTTTTGCGGGAGCATAAGGAAGAGGAGATTTATTACCGTACGGATCACCACTGGACAACGCTGGCTGCATTTTATACATACCAGGCGTGGGCAGGACAGCAGGGGTATGCGGTTCCTTCGCAGGAGGATTATGAGATCGAGACTGTGACGGACAGTTTTGAGGGAACCATTCAGTCGAAACTTGGCATTCGCACAAGGCAGGATTCGATTGAACTGTATCAGCACAAAGAGGATATTTTTTATACAGTGGAGAAAAACGGAAATCCGGAAATTACCTACAGCCTGTATGATTATCCGTCTTTGACTACAAAAAGCAAATATAATATCTTTTTTGGCGGCAATCATGCGCTGGTTAAAATTGCGACACGGCAGAATACAGGAAAACGGATTCTTGTTGTCAAAGATTCGTACGCACATTGTTTTGTGCCGTTTCTGTTAGAGGAATTCGACCAGATTGATATGCTGGATATCCGCTATTACAATCAAAAGCTCAGTGAGCTGATCGAAGAAGGAAAATATACGGATTTTCTGTTTTTGTATAATGCATCCGGATTTGCAGAGGACACGGGAATCAGCCGGCTGGTTTATTGAGCGGGCTTTAGAAAGATCAACTTAGGAAGACAGACAGGAGGATATTTATGAGTTACGCGGATAAGATTTTTAAGGAAATGTGTCAGGATATTCTGGAACATGGAGTCAGCACGGAAGGGGAGAAGGTGCGGCCGAAATGGGAGGATGGTTCCAGCGCTTATACGATAAAACGATTTGGCGTGGTGAACCGCTATGATCTGCGCAGAGAGTTTCCGGCCATGACGCTGCGGCGCACTGGGATTAAAAATGCTTTTGACGAGCTTTTGTGGATTTGGCAGAAAAAGTCAAACAATATCCATGAGCTGAACAGCCATATCTGGGACAGCTGGGCAGATGAGACAGGGAGTATCGGAAAAGCTTACGGGTATCAGCTCGGTGTGAAGCATCAGTACCGGGAGGGACTGATGGATCAGGTGGACCGGGTGCTGTATGATCTGAAGAACAATCCGTACAGCCGCAGGATTATGACGAATATTTACGTTCATGCGGACCTGCATGAAATGAACCTTTATCCGTGTGCCTACAGCATGACGTTCAGTGTGACGAAAGAGGCGGGTGATGACCGTCTGGTTTTGAATGCGATTCTGAATCAGAGATCACAGGATGTTCTGACTGCAAATAACTGGAATGTTGTGCAGTATGCGCTCCTGGTGCATATGATCGCGCAGTGCTGCGATATGCAGGCAGGGGAGCTGGTTCATGTGATTGCGGATGCACATATTTATGACAGACATATTCCTCTTGTAAAGGAACTGATTACAAGGGAAGGGCATCCGGCGCCGAAGGTATGGCTGACACCTGGAATCAAAGACTTTTATGCGTTTACGGTAGAGGATTTGCATGTGGAAGACTATGTGACAGGCCCGCAGATTCGGAATATTCCGGTGGCAGTGTAGGTGCAAAACGGTCTTCGGAAGGAGTCGGTTTGATCTGTAAACTGGTTTGTTATGGAAAGGAGCAGGGTGTGAAAATGCAGAATTTGGCTTTTGTTTTGTGTTATACAAATGAGGATGGGAAATGGAAGCAGATTGAAGCGCTCTGCAGCTGCCTGGGGTGCGGTGCAAAGCGGCTTGGTTCTGCAGATGTTGATCAGTGTGTCGGAGTTCTTGCGGGGATGAAAACGGGAGAATTACAGAGAGGGCAGGAGAAAAGAAAGGCACCTCTGGCGTATCAGCAGGCGGAGATCCTGGTGTTTGTGGGATTTGCAGATGAAAAGCTGGATTTTTTCCTGCGTGCTTACCGGCAGGCCGGGATTGCACCGATTCTGCTGAAGGCGATTCTGACGCCGCACAACTGTAACTGGAGTGTTTATGAGCTGACGCTGGAACTGATGCGGGAGCATATCGCGATGACGATGGAGAGGAGAAAAACGGATGAATCTGATCGTAGCAGTAGATAAAAACTGGGGAATTGGAAAAGGAAACAAGCTTCTTGTGAGCATTCCGTCTGATATGAAATTTTTTCGGGAGACAACTTCCGGCAAAGTAGTGGTCATGGGAAGAAAGACGCTTGAAAGTTTTCCTAATGGACTGCCTTTAAAAAACAGGACGAATATTGTGCTGACAAAGCGTGCGGATTATCAGGTGAAGGATGCGATTGTTCTGCATTCAGTGGAAGAAGTTCTGGAAGAGCTGAAAAAGTATGAAAGCGATGATATTTATATTATCGGAGGAGAAAGTGTGTACCGGCAGTTTTTGCCGTATTGCAGTACGGCGCATGTGACGAAGATTAACCATGCGTATGAGGCGGATGCTTATTTTCCGGATCTTGATGCAATGGGAGAGTGGGAGATTACGGCAGATAGCGAAGAGCAGACGTATTTTGATTTGGAATATGTATTTTTGAAATATGAGAGGGTAGTGAGGGGCTAAGAGAGTTTTAGCCGGACGCCCGGGGGGGGGGGGGGGGGCCAGGCAGACCCCACCCACAGACCGCCCGGAGCCCCCAGCCGCGAAAAAAAAAGAGGGGGCCGAGATAAA
>CAOJHI010000247.1 GCA_948436005.1 uncultured Lachnospiraceae bacterium | reverse complement strand
GTGAAGTGAAGCTTGAAAAAACAGGTGTGAATGACGTGAAACTGGCAGGCGTGACCTTTGTACTTCAGAAACAGAACGCGGAGGGACGCTGGGAAAACATCACGAAAAAAGGCGGAGCGGCAGGCGATAACACAGGAGACGCCTTGAATCTTACGACTGCGGCAAACGGACTGCTTTCTGTGGACGGTCTGACACAGGGAAAATACCGCTTTATCGAGACATCCCGCGGAAACAATGACGGTTATATTGTGGATGGGGAGACTGCCTATGAATTTGAGATCACACAGGATGGTCAGGTGTCTTATCTTGGAACGACAGCTGAGTCTGTAACCATTCCGGTAAAAAATGAGAAGCCTGATCTGAAAAAAGAGGTGCAGGACAGAACAGAAGGGACATGGAAACAGGATTCTGACTATAGCGTGGGAGACAGCATTCCGTACCGTGTGACTGTGGATGTTCCGGCTAATATCGAAAAGCTGAAAGAATTTACGTTAACCGATACTCCCACAAACTTGAAAGATCATACGGAAAGTATTCAGATTGTATCAGACAGTGCGGCAGTTTCTGAGGCGGTTTATACAGTGAACGAAAACGGAAACGGATTCGTGATCACATTCCATCCGGAAACCATGGGAGCATATGCAGGCAAACAGCTTGTTATCACATACCAGGCAACACTGCTTGACACTGCAGTTACAACGACGGCAGGAAACCCGAATGAGGCAAAGCTGGAGTACTCGAATAAGATTCTTCCGGGCCAGGATGACGAGGACAATCCGAATACACCTGAGAATCCCAACGAGCAGCCGGGCAAAGATCAGATAGAAGACCATACTGTTGTATACACATTCAAACTGAACATCAACAAAACAGGTGAGAACAATGTGCCGTTGAAAGACGTTGTGTTTGACCTGTACCAGGAGGTGGAAGCGGGAACAGCAGATGCAGCAACTGCTGAGGAAGTAAAAGAAGCCGGGCTTGATGCGTCAAAAACATGGAAAAAGCTGGATACTCTTACGACAGCCGAGGACGGAACAATTTCCAAAACCGGTCTTGCAAACGGAGTTTATTATCTTGTGGAGACAAAGACAAACGAAGGCTATAATCTTCTGAATGCCCCGGTACAGGTGGAACTGAAGGTAGCCTATACGACGTCCATGACAGAGACCTGGGAATGGACCGTAAAGGATGGCGTAAAGACGCTTGTAAAGCATGAGATTCATGCAGAGCAGACCACCTTTGCAGAGACGGATGATGCAGCTGGAAAAGACGGGTATAAAACACAGACGGTTGTAAACCGGAAGGGCTTTATGCTTCCCACAACCGGTGGTATGGGTACGGTAATCTTTATGGTTGGCGGTATCGCGCTTGCACTCGCAGGTCTGCTTCTGATTCTGGCTACAAGAAAGAAAACTTCGAAATAGAAGGTGAAGAAAGCCCTTTGAGGCATTTATACCAGGGGGGCTGCTGCAAGGCCGGCAGGTTTTGCGACAGCCCCTTCCGTATAAGTGCCTGAATCTGTTTTCAGGATAGTCAAAAAACGTATTTTTTAGAATCGGAGACAAGAAAGATATTTTATGATTTGAGGTTTCAGAACAAAGCGTGAAAGGAGCCGAAGATGAGAAAGTTTATTTCGATTTTCAGTGGAATTTTGATTTTGGCGGGCGTCGGACTGGCAGCGTACCCGATCATCAGCAATATGCTGGCGCAGCGCAACGCTTCGGAAGCAATAGTGGATTACAGCGAGCAGGTAGAGTCCATGGATCAGGAGAAGATTGATGCTGCAAAAGAGGCGATGCGTCAGTATAATGAGCAGCTTGGTCATGCAGTAATACGTGAGGCGGCCGGAGAAATACAGGAGAACGGAACGAGTTACGTCGATATGATCGATGCGGGAGCAATTATCGGGTATCTGACTGTGCCAATAATTGACGTAAATCTCCCGATTTATTACGGAACGAGCAATGAGGTTCTGGAAAAAGGGGTCGGATATATTGAGGAGACATCTTTTCCTCTTGGCGGAGAGGGAACGCACAGTGTGCTGACCGGCCACAGGGGCCTTCCGAGTGCAGAACTTTTTACACGGATGGGAGAAGTAAAGGAGCGGGACACATTTTATCTGCATGTGCTGGACGAGGTACTTGCATATGAGGTAGATCAGATTCTTGTCGTGGACCCGAAGGATACCTCTGAGCTGGACATTGTGGAGGGGAAGGACTACGTAACACTGGTTACGTGTACGCCTTATTCGATCAATACGCATCGTCTGCTTGTGCGCGGCCACCGAATCGAATATACTGGAGAGGAAAACAGCAGAACCGTTTCACAGGTACAGCCTGCGGCGATGGCACGCCGTCTGATTGATGTATGGCCGTGGTTTCTGATTATGATGGCAGGTGTTGCCGGTGTGGAATTTCTTTTGATTGTGGTGCTGATCTGGAAGAAGCACCGCCGCAGAAAAAAGTGAGAAAGGGATAACAGAAGGTATGGGAAACAGAAAAACGGAAGAGGTTATGGAACAGGTTCGCCGGGTGATTCTCGGAAAGGATGACTGTATCCGGAAAGTAATGATGGCGATTCTTGCACAGGGACATATTCTGATCGAGGATATTCCGGGAGTCGGGAAAACATCGATGGCGCTTGCGTTTGCAAAGGCGATGAATCTGCAACAGAATCGTGTGCAGTTTACACCGGATGTACTTCCTTCAGATATCACCGGTTTTTCGATGTATGTGAAAGAAAAAGATCAGTTTGTATATCAGCAGGGAGCGGCTATGTGCAATTTGTTCCTTGGAGATGAGATTAACCGTACTTCTGCCAAGACTCAGTCAGCACTTCTTGAGGTAATGGAGGAGGGAACGGTTACGGTTGACGGTGTGACAAGAGCGGTTCCGTCTCCATTTATTGTGATTGCGACGGAAAATCCGATCGGTTCTGCCGGAACCCAGAATTTGCCGGAATCTCAGCTTGACCGTTTTATGATCTGTATTGAAATGGGATATCCGTCTCCGGAAGATGAGCTGGAAATTTTGATGACACAGTCAGAAACCAGGCCGCTGGAACAGATTTCGCCGGTCATTACTGCACAGGAATTGCAGCAGATGCAGGATGAAGCAGCTCATATCTATATTCATCGATCTGTTTGCGAGTACATTATACAGCTTGTGAATGCGACGAGGGAACATGAAATGCTTTCCCTCGGACTTAGCACGCGCGGAGCGCTGGCAGTTACAAAGCTTGCAAAAGCGTCTGCCTATATGGAGGGACGGGCGTTTGTATTGCCGCAGGATGTAAGGTCGATATTTCCGGATGCAGCCGCGCACCGTATGAAATGCAGTGCAAAGGCCAAACTGAACCACGGCAGTGTGCAGCAGATCATCGAAGAAATTTTGGAATCTGTCAAGGCGCCGCGGCCGGAGAAGCGATAAAAAGGAGCGAAAGTATAACAAAATGAAGCGAAAAGTAGGATATGGCCTGTTGGTTGTGGTCACTGCTGCAGCGGCATTGACACGGAAATCTCAGTTTCTCTATTTTCTGTTCGCATTTGAGTTCTTTTTTGCAGCAGTTATGGCCCTGTGGGTGCATTCTGTTGTGAAAAAGCTGAGTGTTTCGCTGTCATTGTCAGATTCTGCAATACAAAGAGGCAGTGAGCTGCGGGTACAGTTGCAGGTGACAAATCCGACGAGATTCCCGGTGGGGGAGCTGAGGGCAAGGCTGATATTGCGTGATATACAAAGTGAAAACAGGATGTCCATTCCGCTGAGAATCGGCGCAGAAAGCCGCGGTACGGATGCATGGGAGACAACCCTCAGACCTGAGCACTGTGGTGTACTGGAGCTGTCAGCAACAGAAATCAGAATTTTTGATTATATCGGCCTGTGGTCGGCAAGGGGAAAACAGCTGCCTGTCAGCAGATTTGTTTCCGTACTTCCGCGTATTTACCCGGAAGAACTTTCCGGGAAACGTTGTGTAACGAAAACAGCGGCAAACGCAGAAGAAAAAGTTTCGGGGTCAGAAAGGGATACACAGGAAGTCTGTGATACGCGTCTGTTTCAAAGAGGGGACACGCTGCGTATGGTGCACTGGAAGCTGAGCGCCAAGGAAAATGATCTGCTTGTGAAAGAATTCAGCACAGCAGCAGACACTGCACAGATGGTTGTTGCGGACAGTTCCTGCGTACATCCGGAGGCAGTTACACCGGAAACGCGCGATCTTTTTTATGAACGGGTCAGTGCATATGCGGCAGGGCTGCTGGAAAATAATCAGCCGTGTGAGATTTTGTGGTACTCAAGCGCAGAGCAGGCAGTGCATATGGAGCGCGTAGAGTCGGAGGAAAGTCTGTACCGTGCTTTGGAAGCGCTGCTGGGGGCGGTGCCATATCACGGTGCGGGAGAAATCGATGCCTGGCTGCAAGAATACGGGGCCTTCCTGGAGGAGGAGCCGTTCATTGTTGCGCTGAAATCATTAGGGGAATCAGCTCCTGAAAACAGTAATGGGATGCAGATCAAGATTGCAAAAGAAAGCTATATTCCGGACGAAAAACGCC
>CAOJHI010000246.1 GCA_948436005.1 uncultured Lachnospiraceae bacterium | reverse complement strand
TGCCCTGCCTCCATCTGCAGCATTTCCACACAGGCAGCAGCACTGTCATATAAATCCATTTCCGTACAGGAAATATCTGCATGCCCTCCATCCAGTTCGGACAGCCGTATAATGTCATTAATCAGCGTTAATAGCCTTCTGGCACTCCTTGAAATCTCTCCTGCAAACCGCCTTACTTCTTTTTCCCCTGCAATCCCTGTTTCAATCAGCTCCGCATAGCCGCACACCGCTGCCAGCGGTGTCTTTAACTCGTGGGAAACATTCGCCGTAAATTCCTGCCGCAGCTTTGCGCCTTTTATGATATCCCTGTGCTGTTCCCGGATGGTTTCAATCAATGGCCTCAGTTCCTCGTACGTATCAATTTTGTCTTCTTCCCCCATATTTTCTTCATCAATATGCTCTGCCAGCTTTTCAATCGGCCGCATAAGACTTTCTGTCATATAATGCGATAAAAGCAGGCAGACGATCAGCATCAGCGCCCCAATTCCTGCAATCCCGAACATTGTGCGCTGAAACATTCCCCAAATACTGTCTGCCTCTTTGCTGATACGAAGAACGTCTCCATTTTCAAGACGGACGGCAAAATAATACATATCGCGGTCCAGTGTATCTGAATGGCGTACCACATGACCCTCACCACTCTTTTCCGCCTCCTGAATCTCCGGGCGGTCTCTGTGGTTGCTCATTGCGCCGGACCCTGTCTGACTATCATAGACCACTGTCCCTGCTGCATCAACCGCTGTCACCCGAAGCTCCTGCTGCGGCCTGGTATATTGTTCCGATAACTCTTCGCCGGAAGAAACCATACCTGCCAGCGCCTCCCCGTACATGCGCATGTCCTTTACGATCTGTTCCTGATACATATGGTTAAAAATCATAACCGCCATAAGGAGTGTGGCGGTCAGTGTCAGAAATACCGTAAAAATCAGGTAGCGGTTGATTTTTCTCTTCATTTTTTTATTTCTCCTCCATCAGCATATACCCGACATTCCGTATCGTTTTTATGATGCTGCCCGCTGCGCCAAGCTTCTGGCGCAGCGTCTTAATGTGCATGTCGAGTGTGCGCGACTCCCCCTCAAAATCAGTTCCCCAGACCCGCTCCAGAATCATATCCCTTGAGCATACGATTCCTGCATGAACAAGCAGCAGCCGTAAAAGTTCATATTCTTTGTACGTCAGCTCACATAAAATGCCATCCACAAAAACAGCTCTCTGTTCCTGATCCATCAGAACCGGCCCGAAAGACAGCCTCTGTTCTTCCATGCCGCTGCTCCTGCGCAGCAGCGCTTTCACGCGCGAAATCAGTTCCATCACGCCAAACGGCTTTGTAATATAATCATCAGCTCCCAGATCAAGCCCCTTTACCTTATCCAGTTCCGTTGTTTTTGCCGTTGCCATGATGACCGGCACCCTGCGCGTCTTTGCATGCGCACGGAGCTTTTCTACCACAAGCAGCCCATCCTCATCCGGAAGCATAATATCCAGAAGGACAAGGGATGGTAGCCGTTCCTGCACTCTTGCAAAAAAATCAGCCGCACAGCCAAACCCCATCACTTCGTAGCCTGCATTCTTTAGCGCAAACATTTCTATTTCCCGGATATTTTCATCATCCTCAACGATGTAAATCAATGCCATAAAACTCCTCTTTCCAGCTTAGAACGTGTTTGAAAATTTCTTTCTGCCAGCGGGAATGAATTTTTAAACACGCTCTAGGCCCATTCTTCCGGCAGGGCATAGCTTTTTTTATATTTCAGAAAACGTTCCCTGAACTGATGATTATCCGCCTCTTTTAACGAATGCAGATATGCATGCCGCCCGAACACATTTTCATTGGCCTGTATCAGACACACTGCGATATTCGAACAGTGATCCGCAATTCTTTTATAACTCGTTGTCAGATCAGAAAGTATAAAGCCAAGCTCAATCGTGCACTTTCCGACCCGCAGCCTTTCTACATGGCGGTTTTTGACCTCATCCCCGATATCATCAATGACTTCCTCCAGAGGTTCCACATTCTGGGCCAGCTCTGTATTCTCCGTTTTCATGGCCTCCATGGAAATCCGCACGACCTCTTTTACTGCCTGTGAGAACACACCCAATTCCTGTACCGCTGCCTCCGAAAAGGCCAGCTTCTTTTCATGAATTTCCCGCGCTGCCTTTGTGATACTTACTGCATGATCCGTGATTCTCTCCAGGTCTCCGATGCTGTGCAAAAGTACGGACAATGTATGGCTGTCTTTTGTCTGCATTTCATTCCCTGCCACCTGTACCAGATACGTGCCAAGCCTGTCCTCATACTGATCTACAAGCGATTCCCATTCCATCACCTGGTTTGCCGATTCCTCTGAATAATCATGGAGCTGCGTAATCGCCGTATCGAGCGTCTCCGCTGTCATCTCAGCCATCTGTGCACAGACCTTTCGGCACTGCGCCATGGCAAGCGCCGGATTTTCAAGGAATCTGTCATCCAGAATCCTCAGCCCTTCCAGCATTTTTTCACTTCTGCCCGCTTCCTGCCTGCTGTCCCGAACAGTAAGCATTGCAAGTCTGACCAGAAGTTCATGAAACGGCAGCCACAAAAGTGTTGCCAGGATATTAAAAATCGTATGCACTGCCGCAATGCCTGCCGCGTTTGCTGCCGTATCAAGAAAGCCAAACTGCAGGCGGGCGTTTACGGCATAAAAAACGGACATAAAAACAATTGTACCGAGCAGATTAAAATATAAGTGGACAAAAGCCGTCCGCTTCGCGTTCTTTTTGGCACCAATTGCAGAAATCAGCGCTGTCACACACGTTCCGATATTCTGTCCCATAATGATAGGAAGCGCTGCCCCGAAGGTCACTGCTCCGCTTGCACACAGTGCCTGCAAAATACCGACAGAGGCTGATGAGCTCTGAATCACAGCAGTGAGCAATGCCCCGGCTGTCATACCAAGTACCGGATTCTCAAAAAGCAAAAAGAGACGTGTAAATTCCGGCACACCTGCCAGCGGCTTCACTGCCCCGCTCATAGTCTCCATCCCGGTCATCAGCACCGCAAAGCCGACAAGAATTGTCCCGACATCCTTTCGTTTTTCCCGTCTGGAAAACAACAGCAGACAAACCCCGATCAGTGCCAGAATCGGTGAAAATGAAGTCGGTTTCATCATTCTGATTAAAAAACTGTCGCCCTCCAGCCCGGAAAGACTCAGAATCCAGGACGTAATCGTTGTGCCGATATTTGCCCCCATAATGATTCCAACCGCTCTTTGCAGCGTCATGATTCCGGAATTCACGAAACCAACCACCATAACCGTAGTAGCCGAGGATGACTGAATCACTGCAGTAACTGCTGCTCCGAGCAATACTCCGCGAAACGTGCTTGATGTCAGTCTTTCCAGAATCTTTTCCAGCCGTCCTCCGGATACTTTGGAAAGCCCGTCCCCCATCACATGCATTCCATAAAGAAACAGCGCCAGTCCTCCCGCCATTGTAAATACACTGAAAATATCCATATTTTTCCTCCATTACCTTTTAAACCTTTCTGTCTATCCTGCGCGAAACAAGGCTGATTATACATAGATCGCGTAAAATCCAAAACCGTCTTATGTAAAATCAAGGTAAATTTTTCAGTGTTCACATACTTTATGGAAAATACTGCGGTGCAAACAAACCCGGGGAGAGCTGGCAGAAATGGAGACAAAAACAAAGAAGTCCCTCATATTTTGCCGGCCTCCCCGGGTTCTTACTCTGCAAAAAGATCCCGCTCTTCCTTATTGGGCATCGTATCCTTCAAAAATCTTTGCAATCGGAGAATCCGAAGACAGAATTATGGTCTTTTCCTGCCCGGTCATGGAAACGCGCAGAGCATCAAGACTGCGCACAAACGAATAGAATTCCGTCTTTTCCTCTGTGTCATACGCTTCCGAAAGGATCCGCATATACTCTGCTTCTCCTTCTGCCACAAGGATTTCCGCCTGCTTTTTCGCCTCGGAAATGCTGATGGCGACTTCCTTATCCGTGGAATTCCGAATCACCTGAGCTTCTGAATTTCCCTCTGCCGTGTAAGTGGCCGCTATATTATCGCGTTCGGAAATCATACGCTCATAAACTGCCTCTTTGTTGTCATCCGGAAGGTCGAGCTGTTTCGTCTCAAACAACATAAGCTCAATGCCATACTGGTCCATGTTATCGTCTATTTTATCCATAACAAGCGCGGAAAGCTCCCCGTCACGGCTCGTAATTACCTCGTCCTGATTCATGCTGCTGATCGCATTTTTCAAAGCATTATACACCGCTGTATTGATACGGCTCTCCGCATTCATCACAGAACCGTTCAGTGTCTGTGCAAACTTCATGGGCTCTGAAATCCGCCAAAGCACATAACTGTCTGTAATCATCGTTTTTTTATCCCTTGTGATGACCTCGGAAGGTACCAGATCGTACAAAAGCGTCTGTTTTGGAAACGCATCCACGGTCTGTACAAACGGAAGCTTCAGCGAAACTCCCGGCTGATCAACCACCTTGCTGATTCGCCCGAACTGGCGTATCAAAGTAAATTCATTTTCAGCTGTTACGACCACGCTGGAGCC
>CAOJHI010000245.1 GCA_948436005.1 uncultured Lachnospiraceae bacterium | reverse complement strand
CTCTGTAATATATGCTGCCGCACACTCCGGTATCTGCAGCTCTCTCTCGTCATAACCAGAAGCTTCCTGCGCAAGTTCCAGGATTCCGTCCAGGTCGAGACACTGCTCCAGTTCTTTTCCAAGCCGGTCCAGTGTATTTTTCAGATCTGTAATCTCATCCGGTGTGACAAGCCCAAGATGGCGGCTCTCTATCACACAGTCTGGAAGCCTCGGTACATAACCAAAAAGCCTCACGCCCGTATCCTGCTCGATCTTTTCCTTCAGAAGCAGATACGTCATTTTTGTCGTCTGATTTAAAATAATACCCCGTATCATCTGACTGCCGGACTCTTTTTGATAATCCAGATATCCGCGAATCAGTGGAATTACCGAGAGGCTCATCCCGCGGGCATTTACCACAAGTATCACCGGCGTATCCGTCACCTCTGCCAGCTCATAAGACGACGCTTTTTGTGAAATCCCGCCCAGGCCGTCATAAATCCCCATAACACCTTCCAGGACAGAGATATCTGCCTTTACTGCTGTTTTCGCAAACAGATACCGCGTCACGTCACGGTCTGTAAAAAATGTATCAAGATTCCTCGACTTTGCTCCAATGACTCTTGTGTGAAACATGGGGTCAATGTAATCCGGCCCACATTTAAAAGAGACCGGAGACAGTCCCCGATTGATCAGCGCCTGTAAAAATCCGCACGTAATCATTGTTTTCCCGCTGCCGCTTGAAGGCGCTGCCAGCATAACCCTCGGCAAATGAATCATAGGTCACACCGTGCCAGACCCACTGCCGCACGCTCAGCGTTTTTATACATAATCCTGATCTCCTTTATATTGCCTTTTGTACTCATTTATTTTAACACATCCTGTCAGAAAGTTACACTGCTATTTCCGCCAAAAGCTATAATATAAACAGGATTCTGCGCATTCATCATATGATACCTTCCCAGAACCTTAGCCTTTGCCGCGCTCACCTGTACAATATCCACGTCTGCAATCCCAAACTCTTTCAAAACCCCCATTACCTCTGCAATGCTTTCCAGGGCGATTGTATTGATAACAATACGGACCTGGGGATTTCTGGCAAGCAGACACGCTACAATCTGCCGCATATTTCCGGAGCTTCCGCCGATAAACGCATGAGTCGGCGCAGGCAAATTTTCAAGCGCCCCCGGGGCTGTCCCCTCTACGGGTATTAAATTCGACAGGCACATCTGGAGGCCATTTCCCCGAATCAGCGCAATTCCCTCCGGCTTTTGCTCCACCGCATAGACGTATCCCCGCGTGCACAGCCGCGCAATCTCCACGGAAACAGAACCCGTTCCGGCTCCCACATCATAAACCACAGCATCTTCCACAAGCCGCAGCTTTGCAATGGAAAGAATCCGGATTTCCTCTTTTGTCATCGGAACCTTGCCCCGGATAAACTGTTCGTCCGGAATTCCCGGCGTAAGAATGTACGACGCATCCGGATTTTCCAGCATCATAATATGAAGCCCTGTGGTTTTGCAGGATAAAAAGTCCTGCGGAGCGCCCTGCTCTATCTTCTCCTCCGGATAAGACAGGTTTGTTCCAACTGTCACCCGAATCTGCTCCTGTCCGGCCTTTTGCAGTTCGCCGCAAATCTGCTCCACATCCTCTGGCCCTCCGACCAGCAGAATCAGCTTCGGATAACGCCTCACGTGATTCAGCACAGAAAACGCTTTTCCGTGCGCGCTCACAAGCTTTGCATCCTGCCACGGCGTCGGAATCTTTGACGCAAAATAAATGACAGACGAAATACCGCAGCAAAACTCGACCTTTTCTTTTGAAAATGCCTCCTGTATACTGCGCGCCCCGCTGTAAAACCCAACGTCCCCGGACATCAGAATAGCCACCCGGCGATATTCCGGATGCCCGTCAAGATACGCCGCAATTTTACTGCCGCTGTATTCTGTTACCATAACCGGAGCACTGATACCGGTCCCGCCCTTTCCTGCGCCGCGTTCTCCCTGCATATCTTCCTGCCGCAGATCAGCTTCCGGCAACAATCCGGGCATCCGGCGTACACTTTCCAGAATTCGCTTTGCTCCAAACAAAACGTCTGCTCTTCGAATCCGTTCTGCCGCCTCATGCGTCAGCGTCTCCAAAGTCCCCATGCCGATACCGATACAGCTGATCTTCCGCCTATGTGTCGCCAGAGCCATTTCCGAATCTGTTTCTATTCCTGTTTTCAGTACTGTCTCCAAATCCGTGAGTTCTTTGCATCCTGTGTTCTTTGTTGTTTCCACGGTGCCTGTCATCCCATCATCCACAGTGCTCTCATCCACAATTTCCACAAGCGCATTTCGGATCTCTTCCCATCCGCAGCCTTCTTCCTGTGGTCTGCGGATAATTACCATCTGCACGCCAAGCCTTCTGGCCGCCTCCGCCTTTTCCGGAAAGCCTCCGGAAATCCCGGTTTCCTTCGTCACAAGAAACCGCGAACCGGCCTGTCGCATCATCGCTTCATTCAGATCAGAGGAAAAAGGGCCCTGCATCCCGCAGATCTGTTTTCCCTCAAGCCCGAGCGCCCTGCAATCTTCCATAACCTGTGCCGCAGGCAGCACCCTTGCAAAAAGCCGCGACTTGTCCGAAATCTGCTCTGTAAATACGCGCAGCTCCTTGCTCCCGGTTGTCAGAAAAACAACCCCCTGCTGCATCTCAAGATACTGTGCTGCCTCGGCCGCTGAATTTACATACACGGCTTCCGGCTCTTTTTCTTCTGCCGTCAGACCGGAGCGAAGATACCGCAGATACCGCAGATGTTCCAGCCCACAGGCCTCCCTGATGTTTCTGGAAACCTCCACCGCATACGGATGTGTTGCATCCACTGACACGCAGAACCCCTCCTGCCGCATCAGTTCACGCATCTGTTCCACATTCAGCCGTCCCTGCCTAATCTCCAGATACCTGCCCGGAGTCAGAACCTCTTCTCCATACTCTGTTGCAACACAAAGTGTATGAAACACTTCTTTTTCGCTCAGAAAATCTGATACCTGCCTGCCCTCGACTGTCCCGCCAAACACAAGCACTTTTTTCTTTGTCATATCCGATAACCTCTCGGTGTCACCATCCGGCCCCCGATTTCCTTTGTCATGGAATTTCCGATAAATACTGTTGTAAACATGTTTACCTGCGTGTCGCGCAGCTGCTGAAGCGTATACAGTTTCGCCGTCTCGCCTTCTCTTCCGATGTTTTCCACTGTTCCGCAGATGCGGTCCTCAGGCAGAAACTGCAACAGAATATCACAAGCCCGTTTCAGATAATCCGGCCGTCCTTTGCTGGAAGGATTGTAAAGGCAAATCGAAAAATCTGCCTCTGCCGCACACGCAAGCCTTTTTTCGATTTTATCCCACGGTGTCAGCCGGTCGCTCAGACTGATCACTGCAAAATCATGTGTCAGCGGTGCACCAAGTACTGCGCCGCCGCTCAAAGCTGCCGTGACCCCGGAAACAACCTCTACCTCAATTTCCGGATAACCTGCACCGATCTCCAGCATCAGCCCGCTCATGCCATACACGCCGGCATCCCCGCTGCAGACCATAGCCACTTTTTTCCCCTTTGCAGCCTCCTCAAACGCCATCTCACAGCGCTTCGCCTCCTGGGTCATCGGCGTTGTCAGAAATTCTTTTCCGGGATAAGCCTCCCTGAGCAGATTCACGTAAACGGTGTACCCAATAATTGTATCGCATTCCTGCAAAATCCGGTCTGCCTTCACACACATCATTTCCGGTTCTCCCGGTCCCATTCCGATCACATACAGTCTCTTTTTCAAAGCTTATCCTCCGTCATATACATAATCTATCCAAAACTGTTTTTCAAATAACATTTCATAACTAACTTCTTACTTTTTCAGAACTAATCTCACTCTGCTTATTTTTCAAAGTGTACCGTCCACTCACATACAGCAAGTGCTACCGTCACGCCGTTTCCGGCACTCTTTTTCCGAATCAGCCGGCCATTCCTGCCTGCACCAAGCAGTGCCGCCCTCTCACACACATTGTCTACACCCGTTGTCTGCCTCACAAACTCTGAGGGTTCAAAATCTCCCTCAGCCTGCGCAAGCTCCTGGGCTGTATACGTATGAAACGCAATCCCATGCTGCCTGCAAAACTCCAGAATTCCGGGTTCTTCTTTTTTCAGATCAATCGAAGCTGCACACGCGATCGCCTCTTCCGGTATGCCTTCCTCCTCCAGAACGCGCGACACTGCACGAAAAATCTCTTCCTGCGTTTTATTCCGGCGGCAGCCAATTCCAAGCACGACTGCCCGCGGGATCAGATGCAGAACCGTTCCATCCTGTCCCGACAGATGCTTTCTCAGCTCTGCCGTTTCAGGCGCCCGCTCCGAAATCCACAAAAGATGATTAAACGTTTTATGTGACATATTTTCAGGATTCTGCAGCAAAATAAATTCTTCCGGAATTTTTCCCTCGATCTGTCCGCTGCACCACACGCCCACACGCCCGCCGCGCACAATCGCTGCAGCTATTTTCTTTGCAGCTGTCATGGAACTTATTTCGAGTCCATTCTTTTTTGCCAGGACGTCTACTGCTGTTTTTCCATTCACATCTGAAGC